>CAIPUJ010000001.1 GCA_903868205.1 uncultured bacterium
CTTGGTGATGTTCTTAGTAGTATACGTATACGTCTAATAAAAGAAGGTAAAATTAGAGTTAAAAGAAAATCACCAACACCGAAGATTGCTTATCGTTATCTTAAACCTAAAAATGATATTGGTGCTAAAGAACAGGAAAGACGACTAGATGGTGCCTTTGATATTCTCTTTAAGGAAGTAGAGAAGAAGTTGAAAGCTAAAGAATAACAATACGATAAACACGATACTTTTATCAACATCTTGGAAACTCTGAAAAATTGTTTCGACACCGAAGCAACTATTCAATGATTATTCATTTACAAATGTAACGCCCTGCCCCCCCTATCTATATATTTTAGGCCCTGACATATAATAGGACATACCATTACACACCTTTATGAATCCGTTCTCCCCCGTACCCCATCTACATCAGATATATCGTACCTTTTACTACCTTTTTATATCCTAAATTGCCGTATAATAGTTTCTAACGTCTCGTATCCATTGGAGCCAGCAAAATCACCTTATTTATCAGGGTGATTTTTTGTACCCATATTGGTGGTTAGAACCAGTTTTGATTTAAGATTGTTAAACAATAAACCACACTTGACTTTTTATGCCAATTTGCGATACTTATAGGGTATTAAGACGAAAAGGGATCCGAAAGGTGTTTGTGCCTTAGGAGCCCTTTTCTTTTGTCTACTTATGCTCTATGTATTTTCTAATGTTATTTAGATAGTCAAAATATTCTGAACCCATTTCCTTGTATAAAGATGAAGCGAATTTTTTATTAGGAAATAATATTTTCTTAAATTTATTTTTTGAAATTAAATAATCAACAACTTTTCTATAATCTCCATCCCCAGAAACTAAAACAATTTTATCAAAGTCTTTGTTATCAATTAAATTTTTCATAATCTCAAAAACTATATCAGTATCCACATTCCCCTTCTTTTTTGCTTGTAATTCCTGATTGTGACTTTTGAAAATAACTATAAATCCTGCTTCTTGTAAATTATTATATAAGTCTTGTTCTTTTTCAGAAATATACCCAAGAAAATAATAGGCTTTACCAATCAAATAGTTTTCTTTTAGATAAATTCTAAATTTCTTGAAATTTACTTTCCAGCCATTTTCCATGGTTCCCAAATGTAAATTTTGTCCATCAATAAAAGCGATATTTTTCATATTTTAATTATATCATATCAACACTACGATAAACACGATCCTTTTCTCAACACATTGGCTTCCCTTCTCTGTAATGGTCTCTAACGTCCTGTATCCATTGGAGCATATATACTTTCTATATACATTATATATATCTTTGATATAATTTTGCTATATGAAAAACTATAAAAAAGGTTTTGTGATTCCTTTAGTAATCGCAATTATTGCTTTACTAGGTATTGGTGGAGGTGCTTATTATTATAAAGTAATTTACAAAACTGGTTGTGAAAAAGTTAACGTTGGAACTTCAAGAGACGCTTGTTATCTTTTAGAAGCAAAAAATTCAAATAAACCCGCTTCATGTGAAAAAATTAAAATTCAATCAACAAAAGCTGACTGTTATGTAGCTATGGCAGATATAAATAAAGACGTTAACTTTTGTGAAAAAATTTATGCTCAAGATGGTGTAATAACAGATAAAAAAGATGAGTGTTTCGGTAAAATGGCAAAGACACTTTTAAGTGTAGACTTGTGCGATAAATTATCAAATTCCCTTGGGAAAAGTGATTGTTATAATTTAATGTCTAATTTACTAGAAAATCCTGCCGTCTGTAGTAAACTTTTTAATTCTGAACAAATTCAATCATGTAAAAGTGTCCAAATGTCTAATGCAGCTAAAGATAAAAACCTTTCAATTTGTGGAAAATTTTTAGATAATTTAGATAAAGATTATTGTCTAATTCAGGTGGCTATAACAAATCATGATTATTCTATTTGCCAAAGTGTTCAAGATATAAAATACAAAGCTAGTTGTGAATTAAAGAGATACCCTTCTCGATAAAAACCCCTTTCTTCATCTGAATTTCAATCCCCCTCCACTCCAAAGTTCTGAACCTATCCACCAGATGGAGCAAACAAAATCACCTTTTAAAATAAGGTGATTTTTTGTACCCATTTTGGTGGTTAGAACCTCTTGGTATTCTGTCTTAAAAACCCAATAGCTTGAATGTTATTTTCTTGAATATACTTACGCATCAAACCCTTCATTGGTCCTTGGCGAAAAAGCTTAGTATCCAATCCTGTTTCGTTTATAATCCAACCAGAAATCACAATAGACAAAACAAAGGTTAATATCACAATCCATGGTTTAATTTTATAAAAAATATGATATTTATAGATAAGCCATATGCCGAGAATCAATGACAAAAAACCAACAATAAATATCCACCATGGAAAATCTGATAACACCTGATCTAATCTGTACTGTGCCATTTTTCCATGTGCACGCAAAGAAAATCTTATTAAACTAATAGCAAAAGTAGATACTATAATAGTTGAAATAAAGCCAACAAAAGCAAATATTGATCCCAAAACAAAATATATTCTGGGCTTCATTTTTATTTCGCCATTTTGTATTTGGCTCATTATTTTTTCCTCAATATTTTTTATATCTTTTGACATAGTTTTTTCATTATTTGCTTTCCTCTACTAATACGTATTGCTACAGTCCCCATAGGTATCTTCAAAATATCACTTATCTCTCTATGAGACTTCTCTTCAATATAATACAAAGAAAGTACTTCAGAATATAATAGGGGTATATCTTTTAAACACTTTCCGACCATAGATACAACCTCATTCTGTGCAAAATTCTCTTCAATATCCTCATCACTACTAAAATCCAAATCTTCAGTCCATGGAGTCTCTTTGTAGTGTTTTTTAATTAAATTTAATGCTTCATTGTGTACAATACGATATATCCAACTAGAAAATTTCTTTTTTGTATTAAAGCTCTTTAAATCAATGAAGGCTTTAATAAAAGAAATTTGCACAATATCAACAGACTTATCTGTATCTTTGATTA
>CAIPUJ010000002.1 GCA_903868205.1 uncultured bacterium
AACCATTATAAACAAACCAACAATACCCCACACCATTATATCTTTTCCTGCTTCCTTTTCCTTTCCATCTGAACGAACAAATTTGAATACCCCATAAATAAAAACAACAACAGCAGCAGAAACAATCAGTGTGATTAGTGGACTAAGCATTCCACCAATGATTGTATTAACAACTAAATCATAAAAGGTTCTTGGTGTACCCCCGGAACGCCCTCCGCTTCCTCCACCAAGTCCAAAAGTATATGAGCCAGCAGAGTTTGAAGTGTAAGATTGAGTAACATCAGCGATAGTAACGCAAGGAACCACACAAAATGAAGCCACAACAAAAAACACCCCAATCAAAATATTTGTTAATATTTTTATTTTATTTTCTTTAAATATATTCATGTTTTTATCTTGTTAAAGCACCTATTGTGCCCGTTATAACACTTGCTATAAGCTGTGCTCCTAATAATAAAATTATCCCGATGATTGTATTTTTAAAAGCTGTATGAGCCTTTCCAATCGCTCCAGGATTTCCCCTTGCCTGCACATAAAGAAAACCAACCCAAATAAGAGCGAGCACTGCAAATACAGCACCAACCTGAGCAACAAAGCTAAGTAAACTAGAAACAAATTCTGGGATACTTGTAAGACCCTTCAATGGATTTGTAATAACGCCTTGGGCGAAGGATAAATTAGAAACAGTAAATAATCCTGTTAAAAATAATCCTGTTAAAAATTGTTTTATTTTTTTCATTATTTTAAAAATTAATAATAAATTATTGAGACTTTAAAAATCTGGCGGCATTGATGTCTGAATCTAAAAACCTATTAACCAAAGAATAAACAATAATCCATGCAACAAGAATCCATATGAGTCCTATCATGGTCTTTTTAAACATCTCTTTTGCTTCCTCCAACTTTCCTGTGTTCCCTGGATTCAAAAGCATCATCGCTCCAGCATAAGCCAAGGTAAGTGAACCCAAAGTAGCAGCGATTGAGACAAACCAGTTTACAACCCGATTGAAGGTTTCAATAGCATTTAAAAAAGTGCATGGCACAGGTTTACCATCTTTAATTTCATTACCACATTGTATTATTGGCAAAAAGTCACTTTTAGCAGCACTAGATACTTGTGGAAAAGTAATTGTTGATAGTACTGATAGAACGAACAAGAAGACTAAAATAAATTTATTCATATTAATATTATAACAAATTATCTAATTCTTGGCTCGCCTTCTGTACTGCGCTCTCTATCCTTTCTCTACCTGTTGTAATATTATCTACCATATCTTGAAACACCATATCTGTAGCAGAACTATTTGGATCAAGCCATGATCTAGAAATAAGTGCAGAATTATAAAAGATGGTCTTCGCTGGATCTGATATTCCTTGTGAAATCAAATCTCTTCTAGATGGAGCAAAATTATTTAAACCCAAAAATACTGGCATTGTATCAACACCGACAAGAGTAGAGATAGCATTAAATGCAGGTAAAATATTTTGAGAACCCTTCAAAATCATAAAGCTGTAAATATCTCCGTGTGTAATTTTATTTTTAGAATCAAGAATCTGAGGGAGCATTGCAACATCAAAATTTAAATTAGGATTTTTACTTCTTATCTCTGTAAGTTCTGAAGCCTTACCGAAATACACACCAAGGTCTCCACTCAAAAACATTTGTTTTGAAGTTGGCAATGCACTATTCCAAGAATAAACAGATTTCTTTGGATTTGAATAATCTGTATAAAATCTCATTGCAGAGACTGTTGGAATTTCTGCAACATCTGGATTAGTCTCTGATTTATTACCCAAAACACTTACAACTTTTCCGTCTACATCTGTCTCTGTTATAGTACTTCCGGCTTGCATAATTAAAGCGCTTACTAGAGCCTTAGCATTCGTAATATTTCTATATCCACCAAGAGGAGCTGCACTCTGAGTGATATTGGCGCTATTATCAACCTTAGAAAGCTTCCCTGCCAAAACAGGAAATTCAAGCCACTTGGTAGGAGGATTCGCAAGACCAGCATCTGCCAAAATATCTCTATTCCAATACATTACAAGAGGGTCTATAAAAAATGGTATACCCACAGCTCCGTTTGCTGTTAAAAATAATTCGCCTTCTTGTACAAAAGTATCCCTAAATGTTCTTTCTGGTAAAGTTTTAAAAGGTATTGGATAAACTTTATCGGCATATCTAAGTAATAAATTTTGTGGCAAAAGAACAACATCTGGACCAACTCCACTAGCAATAGCCTCCACAAGCTCTCCGTCTATGGTAGAAATATTTTTCTGAATATACTTAGCCTTAACTTCTTTGTTTAAATCAATCTTAATTTTATTTATATAACTCTCAAAATCTGTGGAGCTTATAGTACCCCAGATATTAATCGTTACTCCAGTATTTCCAGAATCTTTTGCTTTATAAAGAGAGAAAGATGCTATACCTAAAACAATAAAAAACCCGAATACTGATATTAAAATTATTTGAAAATTATTTTTCATATA
>CAIPUJ010000003.1 GCA_903868205.1 uncultured bacterium
CTGGTGACATTTTGTCACCACTTAATTTAATTTCCTAATTGAAAAACTTGAGTATCATACCCCCTAGTTTCTTCATCCTCTTTTAATAAGCCCAATATTTTAACTTTATTAAATAATTCTTCTCTAATAATCTCTGGGTCAGAATCATCTTCTACCATCTTTTCAATTTCCATAAAATCACCGAGTTTTTCTACTTTATCAAGACAGATTTCATATCCATCCCATTTTCCTTTCTTACGTATCTTTTTAACTTCTACCTGAGGCACCCAATCTAAAAGTTTTAATATTTTATCCATTTCGTCTGGATTGCCAATTTGTGTTTCGTGTTCAATATTATCTGATTCACCAGAACATTGTTTTTTAATATTAAATTCTGATTTTCCATCCTGTCTTCTTATTCTAAGTATAATATCTCCTTCTTTTGCACATGTATAATCTAAATCACTATTCTTTTGAGAATATGTAATATCGTGTTGGTTAATTGGGTTAGAAAAAATACAACCTTGTTTTATAAGATTTTCTTCTAAAATTTTTAAATCTTTTATTTTAAATTTAATTTCTATTTCTCGCATAACTTTTTTTATATTAATTCCCAAAAGTCATAAAATTCGAACTTTCATACTTTTTAACTGCTTTATTAAATACCTTTATTGAAATAAACATCCAAATAAATGAAAATAGACCAACGACAGACAACTTTAATATAGACATGTCCTTGATAGCTTCCACTGGCAATGTACCTACCAAAAGAGATGGTAAAATAAAAGTAAAAATAAACCTCATCGCTCCTTGAAAGGCTCCTCCGTGAAAAAGAGATGGGGTTATGAATAGTTCAAAAAAGCCAGATGTGACAGAACCAGAATCTACGAAGAAAAAGCTTGTTGAAAAAACGACTATAGAAAATGCCAAGAAAATAATCGTTGAAAAGATGACGAGAAGTAGCAACACCAAAATTTGATAAAAACTAGTATGAATTAATAACGCATATACCACCAAACATATAATACCAAAAGTGATATCACCAATCGCGGAAGAATTAAATGAAGACGTGGCGATTCTACTTAAAAGATTTTTAGGTGACAACATAAATCTATCAAAACCACCAGAAGAAACATACTCTGGAAGCCATCTAATACCATTACCGAATGAAAAGATAATACCGTAAGACAAAGCTAAAAAGCCCTGCAGCCCAACAATATCTGCTGGAGTCCAACCACCGATAATACCGACTGACTTAATAAAATATATCCAGAGAATAATAAAAGCAGTGTTATTAATCATCATACCAAAAACATTCATTAAGAAACTCGTCCTTAATTCTGCACTACTTTGGATATTCTTTTTTATTGCATACAATGCAAATTTTATTTCCTTTAACATGTTATTTATTATCCTCCATTAACAGAAACTTTTTTCCTAGCCTTTAAAAAAACAATATAGGCTAAAATACTCAAGATAACTATCCAAAATATTTGAATAGATATGAGCAAGAACCAATTTGTCTTCCATGACTCATAAACAGTGTGTGTGATAAATTGAGAAGCACCAAATGGACTGTATAAAGCAATTTTATACATAAAAGAAGGAAAAAGTGCTACTGGTAAATAAGAACCTCCAAGGATCATGACCATCTTATCAACCATCCAAAAAATAGGATTTATATCTTCAATCCAAAAAGCCATGAAGCCCACGATTGAATATAATATTAATGACAAAATAGCAGCTCCTGCAAAAACTACAAGAAATGTTGGTATAAATAAACCAAGAGACATTGTTTCTGGGATACCGATTATTGAAAATAAAATAATCCCTCCAAAGATAATTATTACCAAAAATGGATATATACCAGAACCGATTTGCCACCATATCTTATACCAAAAATATGAGACTGGTTTACTTAGAAGTATTTCGACACTTCCAGACCTTATATCTCTCATTATCTCCTTAGAAATATCCCTCAACCTTAAGACAGAAAAAGTAAAATATAAAAACATACTCCAAGCTATCGTAATGTATGTTACTCCGTTTACAAGTCCGTTGTTTAGTTTAAAAACATACCAATATAAAATCAAAAGTACTCCACACCTAGCAAAAATAGAAAGAAAGTCAGCAATAAGACGGCCATTATACTGAACTCTATCTTTTACAAGTGTAAAAATTATTTTTTTAGCAAGTCTAATTTCTCTCATATATATGTCTAATAACAGTCTCTAAGTCAGCATTATATACATCTATATCTTCTACCTCAAAAATTTCTAATAATTTTTTGAGAGATTTTTGAACACTAATTTTGTTTGAATCTACAGTAATTGTTATTTTATTAGCACCTTTTAAAACATATTTCATACCCTCTGGTAACTCGTGAAATGATTCAAATCTTGTCATTGGTATAAGATCAATATATTTTTCAAATATAAAACTAGTAGACAGGTCCTCTGTTGGCATATCTTTTATGACAATCCCATGATTGATTATTATTGTCCTATCACAAAGAGATTCTATATCACCAACATCATGAGACGTTAAAAAGATCGTGGTTCCCTCTTCTTTATTTATTTTAAGTAACAAATCACGAAGAGTTTTCTTCGCAACCACATCCAAACCTATAGTAGGCTCATCTAAAAGGATTATTTTTGGCTTGTGTATTAAAGAAGCCGCAACTTCAGCTCTCATTCTTTGACCCAAAGACAGTTTACGGACAGGCTGGTCTATAAAACTTTCAAGTTCAAATAGTTTTGTAAGCTCAATAATGCGAGATTGAATTTGTTCTTCTGTCATGTCATACATAACACCAAAGAATTCGAGTGAATCAGTAAGAGGAAGATTCGGTAATAATTGTGATCTTTGTCCAAAAACAGTACCTATCTGATAAGCAAGTTTTTTTCTGTCTTTCACTGGATCTAAACCAAGAACACTAGCTTTGCCGGATGTTGGATACAAAATACCAGTGAGCATTTTAATAGTAGTAGATTTACCAGCACCATTTGGACCAATGAAAGCGATTCTTTCACCACTTTTTACAGAAAATGAAATATTGTTTACAGCCACAACTTCACGTATTTCTGGCTTAAATAAATTCTTAATCCAACTATTAGATTTATTTTTAACTGGAAAAGTAAACTTTTTTGATAAATTGGAAATTATTATTGATTCTGATTTCATTTTATATGTATAATTATTATAATACATAAATAAAAA
The DNA here is from genome assembly GCA_903868205.1 of uncultured bacterium. Classification (GTDB taxonomy): domain Bacteria; phylum Patescibacteriota; class Minisyncoccia; order Phycocordibacterales; family GWA1-40-21; genus Bog-1340. Next base: position 3,199 of record CAIPUJ010000003.1, read on the forward strand.
ATCGGCTACCTAATAGTTGAACTTACATTTACGATGTGTTAGCATAACAAGGTGGTTAACAAATCAATAAAACTTAACGGCTTACATATCTGCCTCTTGTAGAAGGGGTACATTTTTGATTTCTAATATTATTTATAATCAAATTCCCCTTCTGCAAGGGGCTTTTTTATTATGTAGAATTAATTAAATTAAAAAATGAAATCAAATAAACTAAAAATAGCGCTGCCTGCCGGCAGTCTAAAAGAATCAACCTTTGAACTTTTAAAAAAGGCTGGTTATAAGATAAATATTAAAGAAAGGTCATACTTTCCAATAATAGATGACGAGGAAATCGAATGTATGCTTATACGTGCTCAAGAAATTCCTAAATATGTAGAACAAGGAAAGTTTGACGTCGGTATTACTGGTAAAGATTGGATAGAAGAAAGTAAAAACGTAATCAAGGAGATAGGAGAATTAAAATACTCCAAACAAGGTTTTAATTCAGTAAAACTTGTAATAGCGGTCCCGGAGTCATCAGGTATTAAGACAATCCAAGATCTCGAAGGCAAAACCATATCAACAGAACTTGTAAATATAACTAGAAATTTTCTTGAAAAGAATGGGGTGAAAGCTAATGTAGAATTTTCTTGGGGAGCGACTGAGTCAAAACCTCCATATTTAGCAGATGCTATAGCTGAACTCTCTGACAGTGGGAGCTCTCTTAGAGCTAATAATCTAAGAGTTATTGGAACTGTGATGGAATCTACAACTCGTATTATCGCCAATGAACAAAGTTATCAAAATAAATGGAAACGTCAAAAATCTGATTTATTCGTGACGTTACTTAAAAGTGCTCTCGCTGCCGAAGGTATGGTTGGACTTAAGATGAACGCACCCAAAGGAAAAACAAAGGAGATAATCAAATGTTTATCAGCCCTACGTAAACCAACAATATCAACATTAACTGAAAAGAATTGGTGTTCTATCGAAGTAATTTTACCTGAGATGAAAGTTAAAAATATTATTTCGGAAATAAGGAAACTTGGAGCCGAGGGTATTGTTGAATACCCTATTAATAAAATAATATATTAATTATGAAAATAAAACCAAACTTTAAAAAACGTGGTGGCTTATTACCCGTCATCACTCAAGATGAAAAAAGTGGGGAGATATTGATGCTCACTTATGTAAGTAAGGAAGCATATAATCAAACTATGGAGACCGGTATAGCAACCTACTACTCCACATCACGTAATGAGATATGGGTAAAAGGAAAAACGAGTGGCGACACACAAATAATAAAAGAAATTTTTATTGATTGTGATGAAGATGCTTTACTCTATAGGGTCGTCCAACTTGGAAAAGGAGCCTGTCACACAGGAGAAAGAACTTGTTTCTATAGACAAGTGAAATAAATAAAAAAGACTCTCGATTGAGAGTCTTTTTTATTTATGAATAAATCCCCCTGCTTGAAGCTCCCACAAATCTTTATAAAGTCCACTATTTTTATTAGCTAATTCATCATGTGTACCATCTTCAATTATCTTCCCACCTTTCATAGCAATAATTCTGTCCATTTTTCTAATTGTAGAAAGCCTGTGAGCTATTACGATAGTTGTACAATTTTTCATAAGATTATCCAGAGCATCTTGGATAAGAGCTTCTGAATGAGAATCTAAACTTGAAGTAGCTTCGTCTAAAATAAGTATTGGTGCTCTTTTAAGAATCGCTCTAGCTATAGCAATTCTTTGTCTTTCACCTCCAGAAAGTTTAATTCCTCTTTCACCAACAAAGGTCTCATATTTCAAAGGTAAGACATCTATAAATTCATCACAGTGAGCTAACCTAGCAGCTTCCCTCACTTCTTCGTCAGTTGCATCCCTTTTTCCGTATCTAATATTTTCCATAAGAGTTCTGTGAAATAAAACTGGATCCTGAGGCACAAGACTTGTTTTTTCTCTCAAACTATCCTGAGTAATTTTCTGAATATCTTGTCCATCAATTAAAATTGATCCGGAGCTAACATCATGTAATCTCATAAGCAATCTTATAAAAGTTGTTTTTCCAGCTCCAGATGGGCCTATGATAGCAACCTTTTGTCCTGCGCCAATCTTCAAATTCAAATCCTTCAAAATCTCACGAGTTTGATTAAAAGCAAAAGTAACATTTTTGAATTCAATCTCTCCATTTTTAACGTCAAGATCTTTTGCTTGATGCATATCTTTAATTTCATAAGGAGTTGTTAAAATCTCTACCATTTCTTTTGCATCAGCAAAACCTTCATAAATCTTTCTTATAAATTTATTAAATCCCCAAAGCTGTTGAGCCAACCCTATAATATATGTTTGCGCCAACACAAAAGTACCGACAGTAGCTAAACCTTGATTCCAATACTTTATAGCATAGAAGAAAATAGCAAATTCAATTACTGCTATAAGTAAAGTTTGTATCGCATCTACGATATCTGATAAAAACCAAGAAAAAGTGGTCTTTTTTGCTTGATCAGTTGTAACATCCTTGAAGCTTTTCGATTCATAATCCTGGCCAGTAAAAAGAGAAACGGCGTTACTATTTGTTATAGAATCAGATAAATATCCAGTGGTCTTTGAATCGGCTTCAGCTACAGCAATATCATATTTTAATTTCCAATGAGAGAAGGCCAAATTAAATGAAGCAAAAATTATAACCCATATAAATAGAATGATAGAAATTATCGGTGCAACAATCCATGTAATAATTAAAGAGCCAATAACCGTAATGATAAGTGGCATGATACTAAAGGCAAAACTATCTGCAATACCATCATAAGCTCTAGCAAATCTATTTACCCTTTGAACTAAACTTCCAGAAAAGTTATTGGTAAAAAAAGAATGAGAATGATTCATCATATAATTAAAAGCATTTTGCCTAAGTATCGCCATCGTTCTAGATTGCAAGATGTTGTAAGAAATCATCCCTATACGCCAAAAAATCCAATTGGTAAATCTTAATCCTAATACTAATAATATAATTTTAATCAAAAATACACTGGCAAGAGTCTTGTCTTGAGCAGTATTAAGAGCGTCAAAGAAAAATTTGTAACACAAAGGAACCAAGACACTTACAAGTTGCCCCAGGAAGAGAAATGAGTAGGAAATCCAAAAAAACTTTTTTTGTGGCTTAACTCCTATCCAAAACTGTTTTAGTATCGTATTCTATTCAATACCTTCACACCACTTGCATAGGAACTAAATAATTAATTCCTCCGTGGACTCTTTTATAATTATAGTATCTCAAATAATCTTTGAGAGCACAATTAATTCTTTCTACATCATTCGGTAATTTGTCCA
>CAIPUJ010000004.1 GCA_903868205.1 uncultured bacterium
GGTTTGAAACTAGAAGATTATTTAAAACATATTAAAAAGACAATTGAAGACTTGAAGAAAGAATGGATTCCAGACGCAGAGAAGAGAGCGAAACTTCAAATAATATTACAAAAAATATCTATCGAAGAAAAATTAGAGGCAGATAAAGAAGAAGTAGAAAAGGAAACAGCTAAACTTATAGAATACTACAAAGGATCTGACCCAGAGAGAACAAGAGCATATGTAGAAATGCAATTGGTTAATGAAAAAGTTTGGAAATTCTTGGAAGAAACACGTTAGCTCACGGTCTGTCATCCTCGCGAATGCGGGGATCCAGAAAATATCGCCTTAAACTGGATTCCCGTCTTCACGTGAATGACAAAGAAAAAAATCAAGGCTCCACCTTGATTTTTTGTCTATCTCTTTCTGCCTCTGTATACTAAATACTGTATACAAAATACTCTATACTATTTCTTTCATACTCTTCCAATCGTCCCCCGCTGATACACCTACCTTAAGAGCAACACCTTCTGTTTCTTTCGGAGAAACTAGTGTCTCCATTATTTCTTTTATTTTCGACGCGATTTTTTCTACTAAACTTTCCTCTATTTCATAAACAAGTTCATCATGTACCTGTAGAATGAGAGAAACTTTTTCTATTAGTTTTTCCTTTTCTAAATAATCATTTACTTTAGCCATAGCAATCTTCACCACATCTGCTTCTGTTCCCTGTATTGGTGCATTTATTGCCATTCTTTCTGCCATAGCTTTAATAAAAGGAACTTTTGATCTTAGGCCTTCAAAATACCTTCTTCTACCAAAAAATGTTTCTGTATATCCTAATCTTTCTGCATCAATTTTTACATTCTCTAAGTATTTAGCTAAACCATCAAAGTTTCTAAAATATTCGTTATAGAAAAGCTGAGCCTCTTCCCTACTTGTACCGAGATTTGTTTTCAAGGCGTTCACCCCCATACCATAAATAATTCCAAAATTAATCACCTTGGCTTTTCTTCTCATTTCTTTATCTACATCTTCAAGGGAAACATTAAAGACTTTTGCTGCGACAGCGGTGTGTACATCTTCTCCTTTTCTAAAAATCTCAAGTAATGTTTTATCTTTCGAAAGAAAAGCTGCAATTCTAAGTTCAACCTGGGAATAATCAAAAGCTACTAGTTCATATCCTTTTTCTGTTATGAAAGCTTTTCTTATATTTCTCCCAAGCTCACTGCCATTTGGAATGTTCTGTAGATTTGGTTCTGAAGAAGCCATACGCCCTGTGGTGGTACCAGCTTGTAAGAACTTGGCATGAAGTCTATTGTTATCATCCAAAAGAGTAGGAATAACATCTATATATGTAGAAAGTAATTTCTGTAATTCTCTGTATTCAAAAATCAGAGGAATTATGGGATGCATATCTCTCATCTTTTCTAGCTCTGACTCTTTTGTAGAAAGTGCTCCAGCACCAGTCTTCTTTTGATTCTTTGGCTTAAGTTCAAGCTTAACAAAAAGAATTTCACCAAGTTGCTTTGGAGAATTTACATTAAATTCTTGCCCAGCATATTCCCATATTTTGCTTTGTAATTTATCCAAGCTCTCATGATATTTTACTGAAAGTTTTTGTAATTCTTCTTTGTGAATCTTCACACCTTTATCTTGCATTTGAATTACTATAGGCAAAATTGGTTTCTCTATTTCATTCCATACCTTTCCAAGATTTCTTTTTTCTAATTCTTCGTACAAAATCTTTTTTGCATCTTCAAGAGATTTTGTTCTGGTAAAATTAAAAACATCTTCTAACGTAGGGGTTGTGATATTGGAATTTATAAGCCAAAGAATTATAGAGAGTTCTTTTATTTCTTCTGAGTTTGTATCACTTTCTTTTATACTGATCTTTTCTTCCTCAACCACCCCCTCTTTCTTCATTTTATTTATCAAAACATCTTTTAGTCTTGCACCAAGAGTTCTGAACTCAAGAGATGACCACAAATTACTTATATTTTCTATATTTATATCTTCTTTCCATTCATTTTCTGGTAATACAAAATCTATAGGGGCATCACGTCTTATTGTCCCCAACATTTTTGAAAAATTCGCTTCTTCCTCCCCTTCTACAAGCAAATCGACAATTCTTGTTTTTATGCCAGCTTCTAGAAGTTTATTCTTATCCTTCTTAATCGCTTTATAAATATTTTCTATAGAACCAAAATTTATAATTAAATCACTCGCTGTCTTTTCTCCAATTCCTTTTATACCAATAATATTGTCTGACGGATCTCCGCGAAGGCCTTTGTAATCTGGTAGAAGTTCCGGGCCAAAACCAAATCTTTCTTTTACAGCTTCTTCATTATAAATAATTGTATCTTTAATTCCTTTTTTCAAAGTGTACACCCTTACTTTGTCCCCTTCTACAAGCTGAAGTGTATCCATATCTCCAGAAGCAATCACTACATTTAATTTTTTATCTTTCCTCGTTTTTTCTACAATAGTTCCAATCATGTCATCCGCCTCAAAACCTTCTTTGGAATATACAGGGATATTAAAAGCCTTGAAAATTTCGTAAGACTTTTTTAATTGAGAAATAAGTTCGTCATCAGACTTTGCTCTGCCCGCTTTATATTCTTTGTAAGCTTCGTGTCTGTAAGTAGGTTTTGGTAAATCGTAACAAGCAATAATATAATCTGGTTTTAAATCAGAAATGATTTTGAGTAGCATTGTGGACAAACCATATAAAGCACCTGTCGGCTCACCACTACTCGTAGCGAAGTCTGGGAGCGCGTGATATGCACGATGAACAATCGCGTGTACATCAAGCAATACAAGTGTTTTTTTCTTTTCCATGGAGTAATTATAGCATTTTTTGCAAAGAAAAAACGACCACTTTCTGTTATGTTGACAATGACTTGACAATAGAATATGGATTAGTTTACAATGAAGCTACCTATGAAAAATAAAGAAAAGATATTGGATATAATAAATAAAGGAGAGGGAGTTACCTCTTCAGAAATAACCCTAAAATTGGGCGTTACGAGACAGTATATAAATAGCGTTATCTCTGAACTTGTAACTGAAGGAAAGGTTGTGAAAATTGGCGGAACACGCCATGCTTTTTATGTTTCCAACCCTTTCCTTGAGGAAAATCCGAATCTAGTCCCCTCTTTATTTAAAAAAAGATATAAAAATAAATCACTAGAAGAACATAAAGTACTAGCAAATCTAGAAGAAAAATTTCCACTAATTTTAAGTTTGCAAGAAAACGTAAGGAGTATTTTTACTTTTGCATTTTCTGAGATGTTTAATAACGCGATAGAACATTCACAATCAAAAAATATTTCTATAGAAATTTATATAAAGAACGACAAACTCTCCTTTATAGTCTTAGACTCTGGGATCGGCGTATTTAGAAACATCATGAACAAAAAAGGATTGAATTCCGAAACAGAAGCAATTCAGGATTTATTGAAAGGAAAAACCACCACGATGCCAAAATCTCACTCTGGCGAAGGTATATTTTTTACTTCAAAATCTGCGGATTTATTCACATTAGACAGTTTCGGTTATCAATTAATCGTAAACACAAAAACAGAAGATACTGCCATAAGAAACACTTCAAAAATTAAAAGAGGGACAAAAGTAACCTTTGAAATTGAAATTAATTCAAAAAAACATCTTGACCAAGTATTTAAGAAATATACGAATCTATCAGACGAAAGCGACTACGGCTTTGATAAGACAGAAATAAGGGTTAGACTCTACACTGTTGGTGGTATCCACATATCAAGATCCCAAGCCAGAAGAATTCTTACTGGATTAGAAAAGTTTAAAATAATTTTGTTAGATTTTGAGAATGTTCCGATTGTTGGACAAGCCTTTGCGGATGAAATATATAGAGTTTTTCAAAACAAATATCCAAATATAAAAATTGAAGAAGAAAATATGTCCGAAGGAGTCCGCTTTATGATAGAGAGGGCAAAAAATGAAGCGAGAAAGTAAAAAGCTAAAATTCATCAAGCGGTACAAGTGTTTTTTTCTTTTCCATGGGGTAATTATAGCATTTTTTGCAAAGAAAAAACGGCCATTTTGTGGCCGTTTTTTTGTTTAATTTATTTAGGGAGTAATGATACTCATACCAGCACCACCATTATAAAGATTGGTGATTTCTGCTGGAGAAAGAGCGCGATTCCAAATCGCCATTTCATCAACTGAGCCATCTAAAAAACCGTAATCACCAGTTCCATTATAATGCTGTCCAATTATTAAAGGGTTATCATTCAAACCAATAATTTGGCTACACGAAATAGAGCTCTGTAAAATACCATTTTTATATATCTTTGAGACGGATCCATTATATGTAGCAAACAAATAGAACCATTCTCCAGTTGGTGGTTGGAAATTAACACCACAAGCATTGTTTATAGAAAACTCAATATACCCACCATCACCATTAGAATACAAAAAGTACCCGGCGTAATCTGCACTCTTACCAATGATATTTGGATAGCTGCCAGGGCCATTTAATGTGTCGAGTTTAACCCATGCCCCAAGCGAAACCTGATTCTCTATATCCAAACTAGCTGAATCATTCGCAGCAACATAACCATCAATCCCATCAAGACTAACTGCCTTTCCAACTTTTTCTGCCAGATTTACAGTAACACCACCATTTAATGTCGCTGTGTTATTATTTCCAGACAAATCAGCCGCCGATGTACCAGAAGTTTCATTAAACGGCCAATACCCCAC
>CAIPUJ010000005.1 GCA_903868205.1 uncultured bacterium
TCTACCTACTTTTCTTGCACTCCAACCGCTACGTACAAGACGTGCTGCTTCACGTCTAATCCCAGGCATATTCTTATTTGTTGTGTATGACATATCTTGATATTATTACATCAAGTGGTGCCAAGCTATTGAACCTATACGCACCTATTGACATAAATACTATTTGGGTATATAATACTATAGAATTTCGTTCTGTTATAAAACCGTGGCAAAAGCCACAATGTTGTTTGAAAAGGAGAAAAAATGAAGAAAAGTTCAAAAAATGGTTCTGCTATTGGTAGCGTTGCTATCATCGTTGGGCTTATTGCCATGGTTACACTGAGTCTTTGTACTATGCACAAAAAACCCAATCCGGCGCTTCTTTGGTGGAATCTTTATTCCATCTCTGACACCAACACCTATATGGAAATTAGCGAAAGCCAGACTGTAGGTTCTGGTCCAGAAAGAACAGTTGAAATAATGCTCTCTACAAATACCCTGAGTGGTATTTCTGGACATGATTTCAACACGGATGGTGTGTGGGATGAAATCACGTGGTGTGGTTATGATACCAATCGATCAGGTGCAAATTCTTACGTACGTACGAAAAAGGGCTGGAAATGGCAACCGTGTGATATCGATAAAAAGTATGCGCCGATTAATGAAGCTGAAATTGCCAACGCAATTAAGTCTCTAGATGCGGTGCTTACCAACCGATCCATCAATAACCTAAAAAGAGTCTGGACTTACAATAGCACCACAGACCTCAGTCGTTAATTGATGTTTGCAAGCAAAACCGGTCTTATGCAACAAATGCAGAAAGACCGGTTTTTTTATTAAATTGATTTATTGGTATTTTTTTGTTATCCTTTCTTAACAAGTAATTTTATGCGCCCATAGCTCAGCTGGTAGAGCAGGTCCCTCTTAAGGACAAGGTCGTAGGTTCGATCCCTACTGGGCGCACAAATTAGAAAAAGAATATCAAAATATTTTTTTTCTAATTTGTGCGCCCAGAATAAGCAAAAGTATTTGCTTATGTTAGGGATCGAAGACCTTGAGTATATTTGTGAAGATGTAATCATCTGAAGAAATACGAAAGGTGTACTGTCCATGTAATGGAAGGTGCCCTACTGGGCGCACTCGGTAAAATGCGCGAGTGGTGTAATTGGTAAACACGCCAGTCTTAGGAACTGGTGGCGCAAGCCGTGGAGGTTCAAGTCCTCTCTCGCGCACATAAAAACTTAAAGTAAATGCGACCAGCATTTACTTTTTTGTTTTTACAAGCGAGAGAGGACTTGAAAGACGGAGCGCGACGGCGCGAGTCGGGGTCGCGAGATTTTCTAGCAAGAAAATACTCGTGACCAAGTCCTCAGTATGCAGCGACTTTTAATCAACGGAAAGATCCCTCTCTCCCCCTCTCCTATTGTCCCATCTATTAACATATGGTATAAATATCCCTGAATCAATTGTTCTACAATTAACTGGAGGTGCAAAATGCAAGAAAGTAGAAGAATGGCAGCAAGAAGAAAAAGAGCTGAAGCAAACAAGGTCTGGTACAAAAACCAAAAAATTCTTTGGTCCGCCGGAATAGGATTGCTGGTGGCTATCGCATTTTTTATTCATTTCTAACGATCTGTACCTCTAACAAAAAAGCGACTTCCCTCAAGAAGCCGCTTTTCTTTTATCTAATTTTAAACTATCTCACACACTCCTCCAGAACAAGCCAATTCTTTCTTTACTTCTGTTTCGTCTTGTCTTTCGTAAGTAATGATTTTTGAGAAATCTACAACTCCCATTTTTTTAGATAGTTCATTAAATTTCTTTTCATCTATCTCTTCATATGGAGCAAGCTGGTATACATGATCATTTCTTGGAAGGAATGAAAGTCCTCCGATAATTTCCCAGTTTGAGTAAAGCCAGTTTGCAACTTCTATCCATTCGTTTTCTCCTACGTATATTGTGACCGATGGATTATGCTCTGTGTAATTTACTTTTACCATCTTCCAATATTCTAATTGTTTCAAGGCTGTAAGGTCTTTGTTATAAACAGAACCTTTTGGAGATTTTATTGGGAACTCGAGCACATATGTAGTCGCATTATCTTTTGGTTGTCCTACCTCTGGTTGATATGGGAAACCTTGATCTCTAAGCATTTTGAATAGAGAGTCTGTAGCAGAGATTCTTACTCTTCTAATATAATAAGGAGCGAATCTTGTATGCATACCAGAAGAACAATCTACAGTCTGAGAAACAGTTCCTGAAGGCTTCACACAAGTAATACAAGTTGATGGATTTATTTTAAATCTCTTTGCTAAAGCTTGGTTTATCTTTATGGCCTCATTTCTCATCTTCTGTAAAATCTTTTCATTTCTTACAGCTGGACAATCCCATTGACCAGTAATAGAAACCCCGAGCAATCTTTCCTTTTCACAATTATCTCTCCATTCTTTTGAAAGATATCCAAAATTCAAAAGTGTAGATTGATATGTTCCAAGAAGGGTTGCCAATTTGATTTTTCTCATAAGTGTTTGCTCTGTATCCTCTGAACGAGCAACAACCTCTGAAAGGTTACAAAATTGTTTAGATTGAAGAATAATTTCTCCACAAGGATTTGTACCTAAATCACCCAAGTACCCCTTTAAAGCCTCAATTCTTCTCTTTGGAAGGGTCTTAAGTAAACCTCCTCTATTGAATATCCCTCTTTCGCCAGAACCGCTTTTCATAAGAGCAATCCATTCATCAAAGAACTCTGTGGAAGATGGCTTTTGTAGATATACGGCTGAGTTGTTGGCGATACTTCTCTGTGGATCTGTAAGGAAAAATTGACCCTTTTTCGCATCTCTTATTTCTGAATCATCAAGATCAGAAAGAGATATAAGTGCACTTCTTCTGACTCCACCGGCAACAACACAATCACCTATTGAACAGATAATATCGTGCGCATCTAGATTTGTAAGTCTTCTGCCCTGTCTCTTCATTACCTTACTTCTCACAAGATTAAGCAATCTTATAAGCGGCTCTGGACCAGAAGCTTTTCCTCCCATAACTTTTAATCTTGCTCCTGCAGGTCTGATTTTTGAATAATCAAAATTAACATCATTACCATCAAACCAGGTCTTCATACCAAATGCCAAAGCATCTGCCCAGCCTTCTTTACTATCAGCGATAACATAGTCTGGAAGTTTCTTTCCTGTTTGGAATTTTATTTGTGGCATTGATTGTACGTTCTGGCTTTCAACAGAAAAACCAACTCCTGTTCCGCACATTGAGATATACATTATTTCTGCAAAATCTTGAATCTTTGATGGAGCAATGAATGAGCAATTGTATGCACAGACATTTGTTTTTCCTGCGGCTGTTCCAGCAAATTGTAAAAGTCTCATCGAAGGCATAACTTCTTGTTTCAAAATTGCTTCTCTCAATTCTTTGTACTCTGTAGGCTTCACAAGATCACCAATATTATTCTTCATGAATGCCATGTATCTATCTACTGTCTCTATCCAAGTTTCTCTTCTTCCTTCTTCATCAATCCATCTTGAATACGTTCTGTAATAAACCAATTCACCAAGTTGATTTCTGAAATATTTTTTACTATCCGTTGCAAGCTTTTTTACTTTTGCAGGAACTTCAATACCAACTTCTCTAAGCTTATTTCTTTCTTGTCTGTACAAAATATATTCCTTTGCAGACTTAACATATTCGCTTAAAATAAGTTCTTTTTCAACAATATCTTGTATATCTTCAATACCTGGGACAAAAGTATCTGATCTTTTTGCGATTCTTACAAGCTCTGCTAGAACTTTATTTGCAACAAGTTCCGCCTCTTCTATAGAGCCTTCATTAACTTGAGACATCGCTTTAAAAATAGCATTTACTATTTTAGATAAATCAAATGAGA
>CAIPUJ010000006.1 GCA_903868205.1 uncultured bacterium
ATTATATTAACAATATATTTAGAAAATACATATAAAGCACCTAAGTAAGGTGCTTTATATGTATTTTTTATTTAATTATTTATTCTATTTCCTCTATTTAATCCTTTACCATTACCTTTCCCTAAACCGTTCTTTAAACCAAGTCCAAGGTCTTGTCTGATTTTTTGAGCACCAGCGATATCTCCTTTTTCTGCCAATTTATGAGCCTCAGCAAACTTAGCAAAATTTTGACTATTAACAATTTGCATTACTCTTCCTCCATTTGTCATTAATGCCTTCCATGCATTATAATCATTCATCTCAAAAGCTTTCTCCATCGCTGTGTGACGTTCTGGGGAATAATTTGGTCCCTTTACTGCAGGATCGCCTCTATAAGCGCTCGCTGATCCAGCTACACCTAAAACAACAGCCAATGTTCCTAATCCTAAAATTATTTTTTTTGTATTTTTCATTTTTTATATAATTAACATTATTTTTAAACTACTTCGACCCTCTATATTATTAATACAATACTCGAGATACTTTTCTTTCATTTATATTACTAATTACGATACACACGATACTTTTCTCAACATCTTGGCTCCCCTTCTCTATAATAATTTCTCACGTCCTGTATCCATTGGAGCAGTATATACTTTCTATATACATTATATATATCTTTGATATAATTTTGTTATATGAAAAACTATAAAAAAGGTTTTGTGATTCCTTTGGTAATCGCAATAGTAGCTTTATTAGGTATTGGTGGAGGTGCTTATGTGTATGTGAATAAAAAATCTGCAGAGAAATTAGAGAACTCTATTAGGGAGATTTCTAAGAATAGCACAGCGACTACAACTAATGTTGCTTGTACTATGGACGCTAAAATGTGCCCAGATGGTAGTTATGTTGGACGCTCTGGACCGAAGTGTGAGTTTGTGTGTCCAAGTATAAATACATCTCTAAAAACATACCGACTTAACGATGGTGGAAAATTGGAGGTGGGTTATGTCCCGTTTGAAATAAAATATCCATCAGATTGGAAATATATTGAATTTAGTCGCAATGTTGATGGTATTATATTCTGTCCACAAGACATAGCTGATTGTGGTGTTTCTGGTGGTGGAGGTCAAATGTCTGGAACAATTTTTATCTACCCTTCTAAAAATAATATCCAGGGAAATATTAATAAGGATTCTGATACCCTCTACAGTTTTAAAAACCAGAAGGGAGAAATATTTTCCTATATTACTCTTTCTGATATTAAATATAAAAAAGAATTTAATGAGATGATTTCATCTTTTAAATTTACAAATACAAAAGTAACTGAAACCGTAAAAAATCAACCAGCTTATCTTATCTCCGCTTATACAAAAAATGAAAAAAATTACATAGATGTTGACTACACAGAATGGCTACATGGTGATGCATATATAAAAGCAGCTGTTGAAGACGGAGATTGTCCAAATATTAATAACTGCCAAGCTTATCCAAACGGATATAAAAGAAACCAAAACCCAATGATTAGAACGTTTGAAGTTTCTCAATCGGCTTCTATAGAAGTGAGTGGTTTAATAAATGGAATTCTTAATTCCTATAAAACAAATGTTTTTCCAATTTCTTTTGAAACTTTTAAAAATACAGTCTCAACATTAAAACCAGTTCTTCCTAGCAAACCGACTTTTAAAGACCCGCTTGATTTTATTACTATAGATGTAAGTAATGACCTAGTAACAAAAATCACTGAGCCATATCAAGAATAATTTTTTTATTTAAAGAAAATTTACCTAGTCCTTTCTCTATATTTCCCCACTCCAAAGTTCTGAACCTGTCCACCAGATGGAGCAGTATATACTTTCTATATACATTATATATATCTTTGATATAATTTTTGTATGGAAAAAATTGGAGAAAAATGTGGCGTCTTTGGTGTTTATGGAAAAGGTTTAGACGCTAGTCGTCTTACCTTTTTTGGTTTATATGCCCTACAACATCGTGGTCAAGAAAGTTCTGGGATAGCGACATCTGATGGAAAAGAACTTTTTTGTTATAAAAATTCCGGACTTGTTTCTCAGGTTTTTAATGAAAAAATAATAGAAGACCTACCAGGACATATAGCAATCGGCCATAACCGCTACTCAACATCTTCTGGATCAGGAGTAGAACACGCCCAGCCAATCGAGGTCTCTGATAAAAGTATCGCCCTAGTTCACAATGGCAATATCCCAAATGTAAAAAAAATCCTTGATTTTTTGAAGAAAAAAAATATAAAATTATCAAATAATAATTTATCTGACTCTAGAATAATTACAGAAGCACTTCATTGCCTAGTAAAAGAAGGCAAACAGATTGAAAAAGCGATTGAAGAAATATTTCCTCTTCTTATAGGATCATTTTCAATTTTAATAATAACGAAAGAAAAAATGATCGCAATCAGAGATCATTTTGGAATCCGCCCACTCTCTATAGCAAAGCTAAATGGTGGATATGTCTTTTCTTCTGAGACCTGTGCATTTCATCCGATTGGAGCAAACTTTATTAGAGAAGTAAATCCAGGCGAGATGGTTGTTATCGACGAAAACGGGATGACAATAAAACAAATAACAAAAGGGCAACAAAAACTAGATATTTTTGAGTTTGTGTATTTTTCAAGACCAGACAGTACACTATTAGGACAATCTGTATATGAAGTAAGAAAAAAATTCGGAATACAACTCGCAAAAGAAAATGTTATAAAAGCGGATGTTGTTATTCCAATTCCTGAAACAGCCATTCCTGTAGCTATCGGTTATTCAAACGCATCTCATATACCTTTTGAAATGGGTCTAATAAAAAGTCGATATATTCATAGAACTTTTATTGAACCAGAACAACATATCAGAGAACAGGGGGTAAAATTAAAACTTGCTCCACTTAAAGAAATAATAAATGGTAAAAGAATTATAATAATTGATGATTCAATTGTTAGAGGAACAACCTCAAAACAAATAGTAAAATTACTTTTTGAAACAGGTGCAAAAGAAGTACACTTTTTAGTAAGCTCTCCACCAGTAAAATTCCCTGATTTTTATGGTATTGATATTCCAAACCAAAAAAGTCTTCTGGCCTCTACAAAAACCATAGAAGAAATGAACACCTATCTCGGATCTACCTCACTAAATTTTCTCTCGTATAATGGGATGATCAAGGCAACAAATATTCCAGAATCCTCTTTCTGCACATCATGTTTTACTGGAAAATATCCAATTGATATAGGAGATGTAAAAAAAGAAATAATATACTAATGTTTTTTTATTAGCATTTTTAACAAAGCCATCCTTACTAATAAACCATACTTTGCCTGTTTAAAATAAACAGACTTCGGCGAACTATCAACCTCCATTAAAATTTCGTCAATCCTAGGTAATGGGTGCATTATAATAGATTTTGCTTTCATTCTACTCACAAGACTTAAATCAATTTGATAACAGCCCTTGAATTTCAAATATTCTTGTTCATCCTTAAATCTTTCCTTTTGAATTCTAGTCTGGTACAAAACATCTATTTTAGAAATTATTTCTTCAAGAAGGTCTGTCTCATAATATGAAATTTTATGTTTATCAAGGTATTCTTTTATATCAGTTCCAACTCCTAGTCCTAGAGGGGAAACGAAATATATTTTAATATTTTTATATTTCCCCAACAAGTAAGAAAGAGATCTGATTGTTCTACCATGTTTTAAATCCCCTACTAAAGCAATTTGAATTCCATCGATTTTATTCAGCTCTCTTTTTATTGTATATAAATCAAGTAAGGCTTGGGTTGGGTGCTGTCCTGGTCCATCACCAGCATTAATAACTGGCACATCTGAGACTACGGAAGCACGCTGCGAGGCTCCCTGTTCATAATGTCTAAGTACAATTACATCAACATAATTATTAATAACTCTAATGGAATCTTCTAATGTTTCACCTTTAGCTGCAGAAGAGAACTCCTTTGCATTTTCAGTGGTTATTACACTTCCACCAAGCCGAAGCATTGCTGACTCAAAAGAAAACCGAGTCCTTGTACTCGGTTCATAAAATAGTGATGCCATTATTTTACCCTTTAATGATTTGTCTGTTTTTTTCTCTAATTTGTCAGCGAGAGCAAAAATTTTATTAATAGACTTTTGATTGAACTGTTGTGATTCAATTAAATGTTTCATTAAAAAATATTATATCACCTTTTTATATAATAAAATATCGTACTTAAATTTTATGAAATATTTGTCATAATAAATATAATAATTAAACCTTCCTCGCAAAAAACCCGCATATTTATATCTGAAACCACTAGAATTCTACTTTGAATTGCAACACCTCTCATAAACCTCACTGGGCGTTTGCCAGGAAAGAGATTTCCTTGGTGTGTGATTCATTTTCCACACAACTTTGTTCAATTCTCTTTGACTAATAGTAGCAAAGTCAAAACCC
>CAIPUJ010000007.1 GCA_903868205.1 uncultured bacterium
GATGGTTACAGCGCCTGTTGAGACTGGAGTTACTAAACCTGTTGTGCTGACTCTTGCGATTGCTGCATTACTTGAAGTCCATGTGAGGGTTGTAGCAATTGGATTTCCAAATTGGTCGAGAGTAGTTGCTGTAAGTTGTTGAGTTGCACCTGGGACGGTAAGGGAGGCGGTGGTTGGAGAAAGAGTGATGGTGCTTAGGACTGGTGTTGAAGAAATAGATTGTATATCAACAGAATCAATACTCATAGAAAAAGATTGATTTGCGCTAGCCGTACTTGCTGGTTGTAAACCAGCACTATAAGCTTCAGCCCAACCCTGATCCGGTGCCCACATATTTAAATAAAACTTCATTGGGCCCGTCGGTACATTAGAAGTCTCTGTTCTAACAACAACACCATCAACAAGCCAAGAAACTTCTTTTGGCAACCATTTTATTTCATAAGTATGATAATCATTTATTGATCCAGAAGTATACGACACAAATTGTGGATGACCAGCACCTAACGGCTCATTATTATAAATATTTGTTTGTACTTGCCCTGGCTTATTTGTAAGAATCTCAAAATCTATTTCGTCATGAAGAGTGTTGCTTCCTGGTTTAAGAGAGTACAAAAATATACCACCAACAATTCCGGGGGTTGTAGCATTCATTTTGGCTCTAACTTTTATACTTACACCCTGGCCTAGGGTAATAGTCTTTTTACTAATCAAATCTGTTCCATAAAAAGATGGGCCTGTTTTATTATATGTATCAAGAGTTATTAAAGCATTACTGTTGCTAGCAACAGGAAGTGTAGAATTTTGTGTACATCTAAACTGAGTTCTTCCGATAAAAGTACCGTCAGTTGAAGACACCCATGTTGGGATATACCAATTAACAGAACTTGTAATAGTTCCTAAAAAATCGTCATTGAGAATCACATCCGCTCGCATAACCGAAGGAATAAAAACAAAAGAACCAACAACCAAAAAATACGCAAATATTTTTTTCATTATCTTTTATAAAAATTACCAACTATTAATAAAAAGGAACTCTGATTTAATGCTAGCATCTAGTGTAATTCTGTCAAATTATTGAAAATAATATAAAATAAAAAACCGCCTCTACATATAGTAGTACGACGGTTTCAAACCTCCTTGTATTTTATTGTAAGAACCACGGAATAACCAGTAGTGAGCAGACGACTGTGTTTATTCCACAGTACAGTCTGTCCTCGAGTCTCCATCCCTTCACAGAGATAAAGGCTAGGGCATTCGTGATAAGAAATCCGATGTTTGGAATAATCGGACTGCATGCTGGTGTTTTCCATGTCATGATTATGAAAGGAACTCCGGCAATCACAGCGGCAAGTACCGACAACACAAACGCCCATTTGGCTCCCTTAGTCTTCCAGAGAAGGACACACAAAACGACAAGAATCGCTATGATGGTATCCATCCCCGTCCAAAAAAGTCTACCCTTAAAAACCAGTACAAGAGCAGTCGTTGTCGAACCAATCCCGAAGATTGTTGGGACCGCAGGATTCGCACCCTGCTTAATCATGGTAAACACCGTGATCCAAGCCAACATGGCCCAAAGACCAAATGTTGTAAGTGATACGCCTTCGCCTGTACCAATGGCCGTTTGCACGATCATATAAGCATAGGATAAAGCACCGATTACAACACCTAACATTCCAAGTTTCTTTTTCAAAATAACCCCCTCTATGTTTAATTGTTAATGAAATCTGTTGTAAAGTATAGCAGATTATACATCATTTGTCAAGATGTAATTATTTTGTTTTTTTATCTTTCTTTTTCTTAGTAAATCTTTTATTAAATTCTTCTAAAGTTATTATTGTTTTTGTATCCTCTACCCTATCCAAAAATCCTATACCATTTAGATGATCAACTTCATGTTGAAATAAACGTGCCCATAGATCAGAAACTTCTTCTGATATCTTCTTTCCATTTTCATTATAATAAATAACAGAAACCTTTTTTGATCTTGATACCATCGCCATTATTCCATGTATACTCACGCATCCCTCCCATCCTTTAACTTTGTTTTTTGAATAACTAGTTATTTTTGGATTAATAACAAAAAATGGCCCCCTGTGTTCTGCATCGGGTCTAGCCTTAGATGGACGAGTTTCCATTACAACAATTTGTAGAGACCTACCAATTTGTGGAGCAGCCAAACCGATACCATGATTCCTACGCATTGTATAAACCATATCTTTTATTAAAGTTTTAAATTTTGAAGTTTTGAGGAATTTCAAATCTACCCTCTTTGCCTTAGAGCGTAATATTGGATCACCGAATTTTGTGATGGGGAGGGATTTCATAAAAAATATTAATAGTATCTCTTGTTATAATATTCCAATTTAATCTTTCCATCTTGTCCGAGTTCTGGATATCCTTTGTATAAAGTTACTCCACAATTAATTGGTTTGTCTTCATTATCAAGCTTTATAAACTCATCTGAATTTAATCTGTCTAAGTTCGCTATAGTTGCAAGAATATTTAAATGGTGAGTAATAGCAAGTATTCTCTTCCCTGCAAAATCCCTCGTAAGAGTAGTGAGCCAAGACCTATTACGTGTACGAACATCTGGAATATTTTCACCCTGTAAAAAACGATACCAGTATGGACCCTCTAGCTCACGTAGTCTTTTTTGTTCTGGGTGAAAAACATGATATACCCTATAATCATTGTAAAGTGTAGCGATTCCATGTTCTTGTTCTCTTATACGTTCATCTTCATACACCTTCACATTTTCAAGTTCTGGCCACCCTCTCTTTAAATGTTCAAAGGTCATGCGAGTTCTTTTATAGGGAGATACGAAAATAATTTCTGGTACAGGTGTACCTTCGGCACGTAATTTTACACCCGTTTGAAATGCCTTTAATCCCTCTTCGTCGACAAGAGGTGTATCAGCATCACAAATTCCTAAAGAAAATTTCTTTTCCACTTCTGAAGCAAATTTTTTTGTCTCTTCTGAAGTATGATCCTTTTCATATTCTCTCAAAAATTCTTCATAAATAGAATCGGTAGATTTCTTATCCTTTAATACATTATATGCAGAAGTATCGTGTCTTATTAACATCAATGATATTGGCCATTTCATGTATTAAATATAGCACAATAATACTAGGGTTATCTAGTGAAAATCCTTAGTCATTAATAACGAAATTCTGGCCATTGGTGTCCTTAGCCTCGTCAGAAGCAAGAAATATTATTTTTTCTGCAATTGTTTCTGGTTCGGTTAGTTTGTGGCTTGGTCTACTAGCTAATTTTGCTTCAAGTTCCTCTTTTGGTGCACCAAGCCAATACCCAGCATTAGTTGCTCCAGGGGAAACAGAATTTGCTCTACCAAATGACGACAATAATTTCGCATAAGATTGGGTTATGTTTATAACCCCTGCTTTGGCTGCACCATAAGATAAACTAAATGGATCACCCTTAAGACCAAGATGGGAAGCGATGTTTATCATGACACCACTATTTTGTTTTTGAAATATTTCCACTACATATTTAGAAACATTCATTATAGAAATTAAATTCTGTTCTAAAGATTTTACCCAAATATCTGATGTACCATTCCATTCATCTCCATCTATATATCGTCCTGCATTATTGACTAAGACATCTATTTTCCCAAATTCTTCAATTGATTTTTCGACAACCTTTTTTGCTTCATTTTCGTTTATTAAGTTTGCTTGTATAGCAATAGCTTTTTGTCCTAGCTCTTTGATATTATTTAATACTTCATCAGCACCCTCTTTATTATCTTTATATGTAATAACTATATCCGCACCTTTTTGAGCA
>CAIPUJ010000008.1 GCA_903868205.1 uncultured bacterium
AAGTTGTCCGAATAATTAAAGTCCGAGGACTCACCTTTTCCCGTCGAAGACTCCTCTTCAAGGAGAGACCTCTGACTTTTTCTGTTCTGCCGTAAGCGAGCAAGCCTTTATTTTTAAGGTTAGAAGTTATATAATACACATCAATATGGCAATAAATATAATAAAAGTAATACTTCCTGCGGTTATTTCTTTCGTAATTGGTATTTTGATAACTCCAGTTCTTACAAATTTTTTATATAAACATAAAATGTGGAAGAAGAAGGCAAAAACCGTTTCTTCTGTAGATGGTGGCGGAACACCTATTTTTAATAGTCTTCATCTTGAAAAAGAAGTCGGTACACCAAGAATGGGTGGAATAATAATTTGGTCATCAGTAATTATTACGACACTTGGCTTTTGGATTTTTGGAGAAATATTTAATACAAGCATGATGGATAAGTTTGCATATTTAAGTAGAAATCAAACTTGGATTCCTTTTTTCACATTAATATTTGGAGCGATTGTTGGACTTATAGATGATCTTTTAGAAATACGTGGAAGTGAAAACACTAAACATGCTGGTGGCTTGTCACTTAGCAAAAGACTGATTTTAGTTGGTGTAATTTCTTTTTTAATTTCTCTTTGGTTTTATTTTAAACTCGAAGTAAATACAATTAATTTTCCTTTCATTATTGGGGTGAATCTTAGTTGGCTTTTTATTCCAATTTTTGTTGGTGTAATTTTATTTATTTATTCTGGAGGAGTAATCGACGGTATAGATGGACTTGCTGGAGGAGTATTTGCTTCTGCCTTCACTGCTTATGCTGGTATTGCTTTCTTCCAAAATCAAATAGACCTTGCTGCTTTCTGTGTCGTTATTGTGGGAGCCATTCTTGCATTTCTTTGGTTTAATATTCCACCCGCAAGATTTTATATGTCTGAGACGGGAAGTATGGCCCTCACTATCACTTTGGCAATCGTGGCATTTATGACGGATTCAATGGTTGGTGGACGTGGAGTAGCTGTTCTTCCTATAATTGCATTACCACTTGTGATCACTACTTTTTCTGTGATGATTCAGATGCTTTCAAAAAAGTTTAGAAATAAAAAAGTTTTTCTTGTTGCTCCAGTGCATCATCATTTTGAAGCTATAGGTTGGCCAGCTTACAAAGTCTCAATGAGATATTGGGTTGTAAGTATTGTTTGTGCCATCTTTGGTTTAATTTTGGCGATAATATAAATGTCTAAAGCACTTAAAGTTGATAGAACTTTTTTGATAACCGTATTGTTCTTACTATTTTTTGGTTTTACTGTTTTTATATCTGCCTCTATGGGAATCCTTGCAAAAGACATGGCTCAATTTGCTGTTGTAACATTTAAACAAGCCTTCTTTGGACTGCTTCTCGGACTTATATCTTGTTTCGTTTTTTCTCATATAAATTATAAACTTTTTAAAAAGTTTTCTCTTGGAATATTTTTAGGATCGATAGCTATAATGTGTTTTGTTTTTATTCCAGGAGTTGGAATGACTTTAAATGGTTCGACAAGATGGATTAATCTATTTGGCCTCACTACATTCCAACCCATAGAAATATTAAATATTGGTTTCGTGATTTATTGGGGAGCATGGTTGGCTCTTTATAAGGATAAAATTCAACAGTTTAGGTATGGTCTTTTGCCACTAATTATTTTGTTGGGAATTTGCAGTATCCCTATAATATTACAACCAGACGTAGATTCTTTGTTTTTCTTGGGTTTGATTGGTGTCACAATGTTTATTTCTGCTGGAGGGAAAATTAAACACACATTATTACTTATGGTGGCTGGAGTTGTTTGTATTACTATACTTGCTTTTGCTAAGCCATATGTAAAAGACAGAATAATTTCTTTTTTAAATCCTCAAGAAAATTCACTTACATCTGGATATCAAATACAACAATCTTTAATTGCTGTTGGATCTGGGCAAATATTTGGTAGAGGGTTAGGACAGGGGATACAAAAATTTAAATTTTTACCAGAATCTATCAGTGATTCTATTTTTGCTGTTTTGGGAGAAGAAATGGGTTTTGTGGGATGTGTTTTTGTTATACTTGTATTCTTATTTTTGATATTTAGAGCCTTCAGGATAGCTATAAGATCGCCTGATAATTTCGGTGGACTTTTGGTGGTTGGAATTGTTATACTTATAATATCGAGGTCTTTTATGAATATAGGCTCGATGCTTGGTATTGTGCCGATCTCAGGTGTTCCGCTCGCTTTCTTTAGTCAGGGAGGTACGGCAATGCTAATCACACTTTCAGAAATCGGTATTATTTTAAACATATCAAAATTTAATAAAATAAAAAATAAATGAAAATATTATTAACAGGAGGGGGATCTGGTGGACATTTTTATCCACTAATAGCAATTGCAGAAGAAATAAATAGACAAATAAGAGAGGAGAAACTTTTGCCTGTAGAGCTTTTCTTTATGTCTGATTCTCCATATGATGCAGAAGCACTTTTAGAAAATAATATTACCTTTATAAAAATTCCTTCAGGGAAAATAAGAAGATATTTTTCTCTTAAGAATATTCCTGATTTATTCAGAACTTTTTTTGGAATAATTTCCGCAACAAAGAAACTTTTCAATCTATATCCAGATGTAATATTTAGTAAAGGAGCCTATACAAGTTTCCCCATATTATTTGCTGCTAGATTATTAAAAATCCCTGTGATGATACACGAGTCTGATAGTGTACCAGGAAGAACAAATACATGGTCAGCAAAATTTGCTCAAAGAATAGCTGTATCATATCCTGAGACCGTTAAATATTTTAATTCTAAGAAAGTTGCCTACACCGGAAACCCTGTAAGAAAAGCAATTCTTCAACCAACGAAATCTGCTTCAAAAGAATTCCTAAATATGGCAGAAGATCTTCCTGTTGTTTTCATACTTGGTGGTTCACTTGGTTCAAGACTTATAAATGAACAAATATTAAATATTCTTCCTCAGCTTGTAGAGAAATATTATGTTGTGCATCAGACAGGTAAATTAAATATTGAGGAGATATCAAGAACAGCTAGTGTTGTGCTTGCCGATAGTCATTACAAAACAAGATATAGACCTTATGATTATATGGACAATCTAAATATGAGTATGGCTGCTGGTGCAGCGAGCCTTGTTATATCAAGAGCGGGTTCAACAATATTTGAAATAGCAAATTGGGGTATACCAAGTATTATAATTCCGATTACGGATTCAAACGGTGATCACCAAAGAGAAAATGCATACAATTATGGCAGATCCGGAGCTTGTACTGTAATAGAAGAATCAAATCTTTCAGCAAATATTCTTTTGTCAGAGGTTGAAAGGATAATGACAAATTCAAAGATTGTAGAGAAAATGTCGTTAGCTGCAAAAGAATTTGTTAAGGCGGATTCAGCAAAAGTGATAGCAGAAGAAATAATTAAAATAGGAATACAACATGAAGAATAATGATAAAATAATTGCAAGATTTCCGCCAAGTCCTACGGGATGGTTCCATATTGGTAATGCTAGAACTGCATTATTTAATTATTTTTTTGTAAAAAAAAATAACGGACAACTTCTTTTTAGATTAGAAGATACTGATAAGGAAAGATCTAACGATGAGTATAGCAAAGATATTGTAGAGGGTTTGAAATGGCTTGGTATTGATATAGATTTTAATAATGTATATAAACAATCTGAACACAGTGCTACTTATAGAAAGTATATAGAAAAAATGATTGCTGAAGACAAAGCGTATATTTCAAAAGAACAGGTAAAGGAAGAAGGTCAGAGAGCGGAAGTTATAAGACTTAAAAACCCAGGTAAGAAGGTAGTTTTTGAAGATATGATAAGGGGTGCTGTTGAAGTTGATACCACAGAGCTCGGTGATTTTGTTATAGCAAAAAGTATTGATGAACCAATTTATCACCTTGCTGTTGTTGTAGACGACTTTGAAATGGGGGTCAATCATATTATTAGAGGAGAAGATGGCATCTATAATACTCCAAGACAGATTTTGATACAGGAAGCCATAGGCGCTCCAAGACCTGTATATGCTCATATGCCTTTTATTTTAAATCAGGATAGATCTAAGCTTTCAAAGAGACAGCAAGGCGAAATGGTTTCTCTGAAATATTATAGAGAACAGGGATATTCACCAGAAGCAATGGTAAATTTCCTAGCTTTTATCGGGTGGAATCCTGGAGATGATACAGAAATAATGTCTATGGAAGAAATCATAAATAAATTTGATATTATGAAAGTCCAAAAAGCCGGAGCAATATTTAATATAGAAAAATTACTTTGGATAAATAAAGAATATCTTAAGAAACTTCCAATAGAAAAAATACAGAAAGAAATTAAATTAAGAATTACACAGAATTCAGGGTTTCAGGATGACGAAATTATTAAAAAAATAACTCCAATTATTTTAGAAAGAATAAATGTTTGGTCTGATATAGATCAGATGTTGAAAGATGGTGATATTCAATATTTCTTTGAGAAGCCAATTTTAGACAAAGAAATGATCGTTTGGAAAAAGGGTGGTACAGCAGAAGAAGCTGCAGAAAATCTTAAACTTGTATCGGAAGTATTTGAAAAAATGGATGAGAATAAATTTACTTCAGAAAACGTAAAAGAAGCTATTTGGAAAATTGCTGAAGAGAAAGGGAAGGGGAATGTGCTTTGGCCTCTCCGTGTTTCCCTCTCAGGAAAAGAAAAATCCCCAGACCCATTCACTCTCTGCGGTACGTTAGGCAAGACAGAAGTTCTTTCAAGAATCACTATCGCCATCGAATTGTTATCAAAATAAGATCATGATAATCAACAAATCAGTAAAAATATCTCTTTTTGTATTCTTTACTTTTTTGTTATTAGGAAATATATCACACGGACAGTCAATAGAAGAGATAAAAGCAAAAATAGATAGTACTACTCAGAGCAAGTTACAGCTTGAAAAAGAGATTGCCCAATACCAGGCTCAATTAAAAACTATCGGCGGGGAAGTTGATTCACTTTCAAAAGCCGTTAAGACTATAGAAGCCACAGAAAAGAAAAATCTTTTGGATATTAAGCTTACCGAGAATAATATTAAGACGACCGAACTTGAAATACAAAGGCTCGGGTTTGAGATTGTTGGTAAAGAAAAAGATATAAATTTAAATAGTAAGGTTATAGGACAGACTATAAGAGAAATAAATGAAATAGACCAAACATCTATTATAGAAAATTTGATATCAAGCTATAATCTTTCTGAATTTTGGATGAGCACAGAAAGTCTTTTCCGAATTCAAAATAGTATAAGACAAAAAGTCTCAGAGACTAAGGTTATAAAAACTGGTCTTGAAGTAGATAAGGGTGATGCAGAAAGCAAAAGAAAAAAATTAGTCGCATTGAAAGCCGATTTGGAGGATCAAAAAACTATTCTTGCTATAAGTAAGAAAGACAAAGCAAATTTGTTAGCTCAAACCAAAAACAAAGAATCTGATTATAAGAAACTTCTTGCTACAAAACAGGCCTTGGCAGACGCATTTAATAAAGAGCTCACTCAATTTGAGTCTGATCTAAGGCTTGCGATAGATCCAAAAAGCATTCCAAAGGCAGGTAAAGGAATTCTTGCTTATCCGTTGGACGCAGTATATATAACTCAGAAATTTGGAGTCACATCTGACTCTGGAAGACTTTATACATCTGGAAGCCACAATGGTTTAGACTTCAGAGCTTCTGTTGGTACAAAAGTAAAAGCTGCACTTTCTGGGACTATTGAAGGCACTGGAGACACAGATACAGTTTGTTCTGCTGCATCATATGGTAAATGGATTCTTATTAAACATGACAATGGTCTTTCTACTTTATATGGTCACCTTTCTTTAATAAAAGTTAAGGCAGGAGATAGAGTGTATACTGGAGACACAATCGCATACTCTGGAAATACTGGTTATAGTACCGGCCCACACTTACATTTTAGCCTCTACGCTACTCAAGGTGTAAAAATCTCCAGCATGAAGAGCAAAGTATGCAAAGGAACATACACAATGCCCATAGCAGATCCTAAAGGATATTTAGACCCGTTAACATACTTGTGAACATTTGCAGGGAAATATTTGTGGTATAATTATCAAAGCTTTTTAATTTATTATTTTAAATAAAAAATTAGATGAAAAATAAAGGTTTAATAAAAATGGTAGTTGTAATAGTAGTCGCACTTATCGTTCTAGGATACTTTGGTTTTAATATAAAAGATATTATTGAATCAAATGCTGTTCAAACTAATTTGCAATATGTCTGGGACTTCATAAAAACTTTCTGGAACAATTACTTAGCGGCTCCTGTGATCTTTGTATGGGATAAGTTCGTCGTAGGAGTCCTTTGGAGGCTTATACAAGAAGGTTTAGGTGCTATGAATTTGGGATAATTAAACTAAAGACCCTCGAAAGAGGGTTTTTAAATTGTTTGACTTAATCTGTTTTAAGGGTAGTATTACTTTTAGATTTTGTTAAATAATAAAATATTGGAGGGTTTGCTATGAAATGTATAGTTAAAATGTTTATCGCATTACAAGAAGATGCACAACTAGTAACGAATCATAGAGTAAGAATCCTATTTGATTCACCAAGATTGGCAGAAGATTGGCTTACCAAAAATAGTTTTAAAAAATATAAATCTCTTGCCAAGACAGATCTTTGGGAATCAACTAAATCTGGGTATATTGTCGGGAGCCTACACATTAGTAGATCTGAAGGAGAAGCAATTAGAGCAAGAGTAGAAATCGATGAAAGATTTGTTGGTCCTGAAGATATCCAGTTCACTTGAACAGTACATCCTAGAACCCTGAAATACGGGTTCTTTTTTATTTACCTTAAAATAGCCAAAAACACGAAAAAAGGCCAAAACGGCCTTTTTTGATAAAAAGTGAAAAATGACTAAATTAGAAATTTTATGATGTTGGTCTAGGGGAGAGTGAAATCTTTTTAGAAATATTTTTTGAGATAAATTACAAAATAGTTGAAAGTAAAAAGTTTTTAAAGTTTATAAAGGAAAATTCTAAAAATACCCGGGGAAGTGCCTTTGTTGTTATTTAAGCCTTATTTGAGATATATATCAGGCAAAAGATATATTGTGCGACACATATATAATAACAAAGCCTTAATTCCCTTCGTATTCTTTCTGTCATCCTCGCGAATGCGGGGATCCAGATTTAAAATATAAAGCACTGGATTCCCGTCTTTACGGTAATGATAAAGATAAAAAGAATAAAAAAATTTTTATTAGAATTGCTTAAATCCACTTCCCCTACCTAA
This sequence comes from uncultured bacterium, assembly GCA_903868205.1. Taxonomy (GTDB): domain Bacteria; phylum Patescibacteriota; class Minisyncoccia; order Phycocordibacterales; family GWA1-40-21; genus Bog-1340. The sequence continues at coordinate 7,290 of CAIPUJ010000008.1, forward strand.
TTCAATATCCCGAAAGTGGTTTGTATTAAATAACCAGCTATGGTTTAATATTGGTATAGTTCTTTCAAGTCGAATTAATTAAAAGAAAGGTTCTGCTTATGGAAGTAAAAGAAGATGTGATGGAGGTATTAGATGAAATTTAAAAACCGCCATCATAGGAAACCTCGTTCGATTGGAGGTTCTGAGGAAGGATTCAACATATCCATTATCGAAGAAAGACAGCATAAAGCTTGGCATCTCCTTTTTAGGAATATGACACCACAGCAAATTGCTGACAAGATTAATGGAATATTTCTCGATACAGATTTCAAATTGAAAGTTGTAAAGAGAGCAAAGGGAAAACATCTTCACCGCATGGGTGGTCCGCTCAAAATAGACAAAACAATCACCTGAGCGTCACTGATTAAATCCCATATCCCCATTTAAGCTTCGGCTTGATGGGGATTTTTTTTAATATTGTTTTTGGTGATCAGATATGGTTTAATATCACCTAACCTAGGTTGTTCTTTAAATAAATAAACGAAAGGAATGTGTCATGGAAGCTGCAATGAGGATGATAAAAATATTATCGTGGATAAAAACGATTTGTTTCTTATTACTTGCTGTTATGTTGACTGCAGTAATACTGCTTCTGTCTGTACCACTAAATCTGGTCACAGATGATCAAACATTATGCGAGATAGATCATTCACAACGAAATATTGTTTTGTTTTTTCTAGCTTTCGCTTCGCTCTATATGTTCCCGTACATTATGGTATACAGAAAAGAGGCTTGTCAGTTTTTACTTAAAATCCTTAAAATTAAAAAGAAAGGAGGTGGGTAAAATGGCACGTGCAGTAATTAGTAGACGCCGTGGACCAAACATTGCATATGGATGGCCGGAAGAATGTATCGGCGGTGGTCGTCGTGAATGGCCGTGGGGTTGGCCGGCAGAAATTGCTGGTCCAGCTACAGGATAGTCGCCATTAAAGTGCGACTGATTAATTCCCGCTCCGCTTAAGTTTCGGCTTAAGCGGAGCTTTTTTATATCTTAAATACAAAAGGCGGGTTTGCTTTCGCAA
>CAIPUJ010000009.1 GCA_903868205.1 uncultured bacterium
GGAAGAAAGGGCGAATACTATCAGCTCCTCTATGATCTATTAGAAAAAGGATATGAGCAGGTAAAAATAGATGGAGAACTTAAGAAGCTCAGAAACCAAATAATTCTTTCAAAAACCAAGAAGCACAATATAGATGTGCTTGTTGATGAATTTTATATAAGTGAATTTAAAGAGAAGAAAGATGGTATACGTGAAAGACTTAGCGATGCAGTAGAAAAAGCCATTGAAGAATCAAAGGGATTACTAAAAATAGAAACACCAGAAGAGGAAAAACTTATTTCTGTAAAATTCATGTGTCCATATGATGGATATTCATATCCAGAGATAGAACCAAGATTATTTTCTTTTAACTCTCCATACGGTGCCTGTCCAGAATGTAATGGTTTGGGTACAAAAGAATTCTTTAGTGATGATCCTTGCGAATTGTGTAAGGGTGCAAGACTTCGTGAAGAAGCACTTCATGTGCTTTTTGGCGGAATAAATATTGTAGATTTTACTGGAAAATCGATTACTGATGCCAGAGAATTTTTAGAGGGTGTGCATCTTACAGAAACAGAAAAGGAAATAGCAAAAGTTATTTTGAAGGAAATAGATTCTAGACTTCAGTTCATGATCAATGTTGGTATTCAATATTTGTCTCTTAATAGGCGCGCTCACACTCTTTCTGGTGGAGAAGCACAGAGAATAAGATTAGCTTCACAGCTCGGTTCTGGGCTTGTGGGTGCTCTTTATGTGCTTGATGAACCAACAATAGGATTACACCAAAGAGATAATGATAAACTCATAGGAACACTTCTTAGATTAAGAGATTTAGGAAATACCATTCTCGTTGTTGAACACGATGAAGACACCATGTATTCATCAGATTATATTGTAGATATTGGCCCTGGAGCTGGAATACACGGAGGAGAAGTTGTTGTGTCTGGAGAATTAGATAAATTACTTACTGCGAAAAATAATGATTCAGATTCTTTAACTCTCGCATATCTTAGAGGTGAAAAGAAAATAGAAATTCCAGAAAAAAGAAGAGATCAAGACAAGGGATCTTTGAAAGTTCGTGGTGGAAAAATATTTAATATTAAAAATATGAATATTGATGTTCCGCTAGGTAAATTTGTTACTATTACCGGAGTGTCTGGTTCTGGCAAATCTTCTTTCGTTTATGAAATTCTTTATAAAAACTTACAGGCAAGATTAGAGAGAAAGATGCGCTCAGCGCAAACATATAATTGTTCTTCTTTTACAGGCTCAGAATATGTAGGTAGAACTATTATGATAGATCAATCGCCAATAGGAAGGACTCCAAGATCAAACCCTGGTACATATACTGGAGCATGGACATTTATTCGTGATATGTTTGCTGCTACAACTACAGCTAAAGAAAGAGGTTGGAAAGCCAACAGATTTTCTTTCAATGTAAAAGGAGGAAGGTGTGAAGCTTGTCAGGGTAATGGAACTATAGAAGTGGAAATGCATTTCTTACCTACAGTTCATGTACCTTGTGATATCTGTCATGGTAAAAGATTTACAAAAGAAACATTGGAGGTTAAGTATAAAAATAAAAATGTACATCAGGTCCTTGAAATGACCGTAGAAGAAGCCCTCGAATTCTTTATGGATCTTCCTGCTGTATATGACAGACTAAGATGTCTGATGGATGTGGGTTTGGGATATTTAAAAATTGGTCAATCAGCTACAACACTTTCTGGTGGAGAGGCGCAGAGAGTAAAAATTGCATCTGAGCTTTATAGACCTGGACTTCATAAGACTATTTATTTCTTAGACGAACCAACTATTGGTTTGCATTATGAAGATGTAAAAAAACTTATCGAAATTTTACAGAAGCTTGTAAATAATGGAAATACTGTAGTTGTTATTGAGCACAATATGGATTTAATTAAATCATCTGATTATGTTATAGATATCGGTCCAGAAGGTGGAGATGGAGGGGGAGAAATAACTGCAAAAGGGACACCCGAAGATGTTGCAAGGAATGAAAAATCCCATACAGGAAAATATTTAAAGAAAGTATTTAAGAAATAAAAAACCACTCATTCGAAGAGTAGTTTTGAGGTGCATGATTATCTCCTAATCTCTATTGTTTCAAGTACGATTAGTGTCTCAGAAGGTATTTTTACTCGGTATACACTTCCTGATCTTGGAAAGGCATCACGCGTAGAATTTATTGTTAATTTAATTCCTTTGCTTATTTCACAATAAATTATACCCCCATCACGAAACTTGTTTTGTACAAGGAAGACCATTCTGTCTGGCCCCACCTTTGTTACAAAAATAAAATGGTAATCATCACCATTTTTTAGTCTTTGAATAGCTGGGGCTGGTTTACCCAAACTATCGAGTATTCCTTTCCGGTAAGCTTTTTCTGCCTTTTTTATTCCCCAATTTCTTACTAAGGTGATTATCAGAATTCCAATAAAAAATGGTGTAAGTATATTAAGTGTTTTCACGAGGATCCTTTCTGTTTGTTTATGTACTGTTGTTGTATAAATCCGTGAATTATATTATATTGA
>CAIPUJ010000010.1 GCA_903868205.1 uncultured bacterium
ATTCAAAACAATCAAAGAATTAAAAGAGAAAATTATAATTTGGAATGAGTATTATAATAATCTTGAACACTGCGGACTTAATGGAAAAACGCCTAATGAAATGCTAAGATTATAAGTGACAAATGTGTGTGCCTAAAACATCATTCAATTTTGAAAAGGAAATATTAATATGATGAAGGCTGTAAGAAGGACGATGATTATTAAATTAGTCATCCATGGTGATAATGGTAAATGTGATTTTTTAAAGAATCTTTCGAGCCAACAGATCAACGAAGAAAAAATAAGAAGAGCCCGTGCATCGCAAAGATGCAGTGGACTCGAAGGTATTAAACCCAAACCCATTCATCACCGAAGAGGAATGGGGAGATAAAAGGAGAATGTAATGAATAAAAATATTATACATTTATCAAACGGTTTCCAAGTAATGGATGAGCCAACCCTAAGATCAGGCCTTGAACATCAGGGTGGGAAAAATCCACATAAACCCGAAATTCACGTATCTATAAACGCAAAAAAGGTACGCAATGCTCAACTGTATGAGTTCCCGATACCAAAAGGGAAATAATGCGAATTTCCTAGCCGCATCCTAATGCGGCTTTTTTTATTTATAAATTTCCAAAAACTCTTTCTTAAACTCCTCAAACCTATCCTCAAAAATAGATTCTCTTATTTTCTTTACAAGATTCACAATAAAATGAACATTATGAATTGAAGCCAGTGTGCCACCAAGCATTTCTTTTCCATGAAAAAGATGTGATATATAAGCTCTAGAATAATTTTTACAAGTATAACATTCACAATCACTTTCTAAAGGTCTTATGTCTTCTCTGTATGTATTATTCATAATATGAATCTTCCCTTCTTTGGTATATAAGGTTCCATTTCTTCCAAGTCTGGTAGGCAAAACGCAATCAAATAAATCTATACCATTTTCAATTCCCATAAATAAATCTTCGGGTTCACCGATACCCAAGAGATGTCTTGGCTTTTCTTCTGGTAGAATTTCATTCACCCACTTTACAGCAGTAGACATATCTTCTTTGGCAAAAGAACCACCAATACCAAATCCATCAAAACTTTTTCCTTCAACATTCATCTCAGAAATAATCTTCGCTGATTTTTTTCTTAAACCTTCTTCCCTACCACCTTGTACAATTCCAAATAAAGCTTGACCACCAAGACCCTGGATTCCCGCCTGCGCGGGAATGACAGAATTAGAGCGGGAAAAGGTCTCTCCTTGAGGAGGAGTCTGCGACGGGGAAAGGTGAGACCTTGAGGAGCTCTCGATTTCATTTAGTCTGTGATGTTCCTTGAGTGATCTCTCTGCCCAGCTATGTGTTCTGTCTAATGCCTCTTCTTGATATCTAATATCTTCATTTGGTGACGTACATTCATCAAAAGCAAATATCATATCTGCACCTAGGTTGTGCTGAATCTGCATTGATTTCTCTGGAGTAATATAATGAACAGAACCATCTAAATGAGAAGTGAAAGAAACTCCATCTTGCCCTATTTTTGCAAGTCTTGGGGCAAGAGGATCATCAAATCTTTCTGGTATTAAAAGTGATGGATCAGTGATTTGTAATACTTTTGAAATACCTTTTCCATATGCAGCACCCAAAGAAAAAACCTGGAACCCCCCAGAGTCTGTCATGGTAGGTCCATTCCAATTCATCATTTTATTTAATCCCCCCATTTTCTTTACAGTCTCATCTCCTGGTTGAAGATATAGATGATATGTATTCGCAAGTACTACTTGGGCACCAGCATCTCTGACTTGTTCTGGGTTAAGAGACTTCACAGTACCCTTGGTACCAACAACAACAAAAGCGGGAGTTTCTATTACTCCATGGTTTGTTTCGATAGTACCAGCTCTACCAAGCTTTCCTTCGAGCTTTTTAGTTATTGTAAATTTGATTGGATTCACAAAAATAATATAACACACAATAGATTACTAAGTAAGTAAAAATGAAGTTCGCCATGGCGAACTTCATTAAATATAATTTTGAAAAATACAAATTCGCAAATACGCCATGGCGTATTTGAGTTGTTTAGTAAAAAAACAGATACCAAAGTACACCATGGTGTACTTTGGTATCTAAGAATAATATATTAGATAAATTAAACTGGCCAAATATACGCTATAGCGTATATGTGGCCAAAAAACAAAAAATACAAAAAGACGGTTTTGCTCTGCAAAACCGTCTTTTTGTATTTTTTGTACTAAATTCTATATTCTTCCCCTAAGCCCTATTCAACTTTTAGTAATTCAACCTCAAATATCAATGTAGAATTTCCAGGAATAGGACCGTAATCATTTGCACCATAACCAAGTGATGGTGGTACTACGAGAATTCTCTTTCCTCCGACTTTCATACCTTGTACTCCGATATCCCAACCTTGTATAACTTGTCCTGCACCAAGAGCGAAAGTAAAAGGTTCACCACGATCTCTTGAGCTATCAAACTTCTTTCCATCTGCAAAAACACCTGTGTAGTGCACAGTAACCTTTTTACCAGCTACAGCTTCTGCTTCTGTACCGACTACAACATCATTAATTTGTACTTGTTCTTGTTTAGCCATTTCTTCTTCTTTATTATTTCCCTGATTAGAAAACATATTATTAATTAAGTTTCCGCCCAAAAAGCCGAAAACCACTACCACTGCGACAACTACTGCTATCCACGTTTTTTTTGACATTTTTTTATAAATTAAAACTTCTAAAAACGATTTTATATAATTATATCAGATTCTCTAGGCATATCAAATACATATGATATAATCCTCAGTATTATGATATTCAAAAAGTTTTTTTCAAAAGGAAAGGATATAGTAAAGGGAAAACATATAGATGCAAGCAAATTAGAAATACATGAAGTTGATATGATAGTCAAAAAAAGATCTGAGGTTGCTAACAAAGAATTTGAAAAGGGATATAACTTAATTAAGAGATACCCAAGATCTGTAAGTATTCTAGGTTCTGCAAGACTTGGAGAAGATAATCCTTATTACCAAAGAGCAAGAAATCTCTGTAATAAAATAGTAAAAGAACTTGGTTATGCAGTGGTCACAGGTGGAGGCCCTGGAATAATGGAAGGTGCAAATAGAGGAGCCTATGAAGCTGGCGGTGTTTCTCTTGGATTCAATATAATTTTGCCTAAAGAACAATCAATAAATAAATATGTTACAGAATCTGTAGACTTTGAATACTTCTTCAGCAGAAAAACGCTTCTTTTCTTTGGAAGTGAGAGCTATATTTATTTTCCTGGAGGATTCGGAACACTCGATGAATTTTTTGAGATGATTACCTTAATTCAAACAGGTAAGATTAATCCTGCTCCGATAATATTAGTTGGAAGAGAATTTTGGGAGCCAGTATTAGATCTTATGAAAAATCTTCTTCTTGTAAAATTTAATACAATAAATATAGACGACTTAAATATCTATAAAATAGTAGATGACGAGGATGAAATTATACAGATAATTAAAAACGCTCCGTTTAGACAACAATAGGCTCGCTCGGGTATTCTGTTTTGGAACACGCGTAATTTTTCTGCTGAAAAATTCGCTCACTCTCACACCGTCGTGTTCCGAGAGTTTCCAAAACAGAAGACCCTCGCTCGCTTA
>CAIPUJ010000011.1 GCA_903868205.1 uncultured bacterium
GGCACCAGCTCATTCATTTTTTCTGTTGAAAAAATATCATTCCGCTGTTCAAGCCCGAACGCAAGCAAAGCAGTTTGCTTGCTGAGGTGGCTCAACAAAAAATCACCATACGGTGATTATTTTTTGGAGCCACCTCTCGGGCTTGAACCGAGGACCTATTGTTTACAAAACAATTGCTCTACCAACTGAGCTAAGGTGGCACAAAGAAACATGAAATTAACTATTTAATTTCCTTCACCCAAAAAAATTTTTGCCAATAAAATTTGTTTGTTTATAAAACATACACAATGGTTATCTCACAGAGTTTCTATAAAATAACACCTTGTCTAAATATAAATTTTAACAAACATTGGCAAAAACTTTAACGGGTAAATATTATAGCAAAAAAAACTTTAAATTACAACTCTCTATCCTTCAAAGACTCCTTATATTCTGAGACATTCTTAAGAAAGAAAGATACTGAGCCTTTCTTGTGTATATCATGTTTTGTTACTGGGCTCAAAAAGAATCTTGGCTGTTTACTATCAAATCTTCTTTTTAGATAAACCATCTCCTTTTTAGCCCAATTTAAAATTATAAAGTAGAGTTTTTGGAAATTTTTAAATTTAATCTTAGAAAAAATCTTTCTGCTTTTAGAAATTGTATCGTGACAATAATCATCACCTTTTGAAAGGATTTTAGAGAATGCGTGTTTTTCGTTATGCTTAACCTCAAAAAGCTTTATACCAAAAAAGCTTATAATAAGTATTAGAGAAACATAAAACGATATAATCGCCATAATTTATTTACTGACGCTGAATCTAACATATCTACCAACTTCGATCTTTTCACCGAATTTGTTTATAGCATTCTGAATCAAGCTGTTTATAGTCTGGCTTGGATCTTTGATATATTCTTGTTCAAGTAATATTTTTTCTTTGAAGAATGAATCTAACTTGCCAGCAAGAATCTTTTCTTTCATATTTTCTGGCTTGTCTTTTACTTCCGGAGCAAAAGCTTCCATAACCTTAGCTTTTTCTTCTTCAGTAACGTCTTCCTTCTTTAAGTAAGTAGGATTTGTAGCAGCAATTTGCATAGCTATTTCATAAGCAAGCTTTTGGAAATCTTCGTTCTTTGAAACGAAATCTGTTTCGCTACAAAGCTCAATCAAAACACCGACATTTCCTACGCCGTGAATATAAGAAGCGATTCTGCCTGCCTTTAGTGTTCTTTCTGCTTTCTTGGCTTGAGCATCAGCACCTCTCTTTTGTAAAAGGATTTCTGCCTTACCCATATCTCCTCCAGCTTCTTCGAGAACCTTTCTGCATTGCATAACAGAGATACCTGTTTTTTCTCTTAATTCTTTAACTTGTTCTGTTGTAATAACCATAAAAAATATTTAATTATAAAAAGAAACTATTAAATTTACTAGAAAAACAAAAACTAAGCTTTTGCTACTTTTCCAGCTTTGTAAGCTTTTGCAATTTCTGAGACGATGAAAGAAATACTTGAAACTGATGAGTCGTTACCGATTATAGGATAATCAACAATTTTGATATCACAGTCTGTATTAGCAATGCCGATAACTGGAATATTCATTTTCTTAGCTTCCATAACAGCGTTTATTTCTTTTTTAGGATCAACTACAAATAGAGCTTTAGGAGCATCTTTCAAACCAGTAATACCTGAAAACATTTTATCAAGCTTTTCGATTTCTATATCGATAAGCATTCTTTCTCTCTTTGTGTATTTTGCCAATTCACCTTTTTCTTTTTGTTTTGTAAGATCTTCGAACTTAGCAAGTCTCTTCTTGATTTCTGTAAAGTTTGTAATAGTACCACCAATCCATCTACCTGCGACAAATGGCATATCGATAGAAAGAGCAGCTATTTTAACAGCTTCTCTTGCTTCATTTTTGCTTGATACAAAAAGAACTGTCTTACCTGTTTTTGCAAGGTTACCGACAAACTCTTTTACTGCCTCTAGCATTTCGAAGGTCTTTTCTAAGTCTATTATTTCTACCTTATTTTTTGTTCCAAAAATATAAGGGGCTGTAGAAGCATGTCTTTTAGATTTAGCATATCCAAAATGGACGCCTGCTTTAAACATCGCCTCAATTGTCTCGTTATTTACTGGTTTCTTTTGTTCTATCATAAGTGGTAGAAGTCTAGCAGAAAAAGGCCAACTTAGCAACCCTTTTTTCAATCTGCATCAACTTCTGAATCGCCATCCTGTGGCTTACCGTCTGTTTTAACTAAATAATCAATAATATCGACTAGTCCTTCACCCAAGAAAATATTTTCTATATTGAACCAAGACTTTTTAACTCTGTGGTCTGTAACTCTATCCTGAAGCACATTATATGTCCTTATTTTCTCTGATCTATCTGCTGTACCAATCTGTTCTTTTCTTTCTGAAGCAAATTTCTTAGCTTCCTCCTCTTCTTTTAAGACTTCTAGTTTAGCCATAAGAATAGACATGGCCTTTTCTCTATTTTTAAGCTGACTTCTTTCTGCAGTAGAACGAACATCTATACCTGTTGGTAAGTGAACTATTCTTACAGCTGTTTCAACCTTGTTAACATTCTGCCCTCCCGCTCCTCCTGATCTAGAAAACTCTACTTGAAGATCAGCTGGCTTAATTTCCATTTTTGTTTTCTTTCTAATTGGAAGAACGGCCACTGAAATAGTAGAGGTATGAACTCTTCCTGATTTTTCTGTATTTGGAACTCTCTGTACTCTGTGAACTCCAGTTTCAAATCTTAATCCTTTGTATACATCCTTACCTCTCATTTCAACGACAACTTCTTTGTAAGCGCCAAGAGAGCTTCTGGATTCACTTACTATGTCATAAGACCAATTCTTTATAGCAGCAACTCCCTTATACATCTTAAACATATCCTCAGCAAAAATAGCTGCCTCTTCTCCACCTACTCCAGCTCTTATTTCTATAATAGCTTCATTGGGAAATTTTTCTTCCTCCTCGTCCCCTGCAACAATCTCTTTCATTTGTTTTAAAAGATTTTCTTTTTGAGATTGTATACTTTTTATTTCTTCCTCAGCTAATGCAAAAAGACCTTGGTCCTTTTCGGCCATCTTTTTTATAGACTCTTCCTCATTATCTAGCCTTAGATATTCTTCAGCTAAAAAAGTAGTCTTTCTATTTTTTCTAAATTCTTCAATGATATCTTGCATATGCTTTATTTTATTCACCCGAGAAAAAATTTTTGCTGATGAAAATGTTATTGTTGATGTAACACTAACGGATTAATACTATCATTACTTTACCTAATTACCAGTGTGTGCCCAACTACAATTTTCAATAACGTCAGCAAAAACTTTAACGGGTAAAATATAATCAAAAAACCGAACTATAAAAAGATTCGGTTTTTTGATTTAGCCTTGTTATTTCTTTTTTGTAGAAGCTGCCTTTCTTGCTCTGAATTTCTCAACTCTTCCTGCAGTATCTAGTGTCTTTTCTGTACCAGTATAGAAAGGGTGACAAGCTGCACAGATTTCAATATGTATTTCCTCTTTAGTTGAACCAAAATCATAAATAGCACCACATGCACATGTAGTCTTTGCTGAATCGTTATATTTTGGATGTATGTCTTTTTTCATAGAGATGCATAATAACAGAATAGGCCTATAAATGCAAGCTATAAACTCAAAGTATCAATGTCCTTCTCAAATTGTACAGCTCTGTCAGCAACCTGCTTACCATATCCATATTTACTATACATATATGTACTTAGACGGCTTCCCTTCAAACTTAAACCTCCATAATATTTTGAAGCTGAACAAGCCCAGATATCGGTCTTCTTTGTAAATGCAGTTTTACAAATCGCCTGAGCATCTTTTATATACAAAGCTGTTCCAACGAAAGCATCTCTACTAATAAATGGTGATGGTACAGAAGACCCTACAACAGCCCCCACACGATTTTTATATCCAGTTGCGGTTCCAATATTCCACCATGTACTCGGCATAAACTGTGCAGGACCCATGGCGCCTCCATATTCACCATCACTATAAATTGGACATGAAACAGGAGTCTTGTCTGGGTTCAAATTAAGTTCAGACATTATAGCCAAGAAAGAAGGTATTTGAGTTTTACTCATAACTGTTCCATTTGTATTTTTTGCACTTTGATTGTAATAACATTTACCAATATTTTTACCTATTAGCCCGTCAACAGAAGTCTCTTGGGTAAGAATCGCCAAAACTAAAGCAGAACTTACACCAATAGTACTTTCATATGGTTTAACAATTTTAAGAGCTTCACCGAAAGTTAATTCCTGACCACCAACAGTTCTAAACAATCTATTACTAATTTGGCTTTTTAATTTTTCTTTATCAGCAATAATTTTCTTATAAGCACTTTCTTGACCTTTTGCTACAGTAAGAATATTTTGTTTTTCTTTTTTATAAACCTCAAGTTGTCTTTTTTCAGCATCTTGTTCGAACTTCAATTTTTCCTCCTGAACTTTTCTGGTTTCTAAATCTTTCTTCTCAGTTTCTGATGTCTTTTTTGTAGTTGTAAGTTCTGATGTTAATTCCCTAAGCTTTTTATCAATAGTTGCATAATTATCTATATCTTTAAAAAGATCAGATAAATCTTGACTTGAAAGAGCAATCTCTATTAAAGAAATATTGTTAAGATTATATGTATCTCTAATCATCTTAGAAACAGATTTCTTAATACTCTCCATTCTTGTAGATAGCACACCGATATATTGAGTTTTAGTTGTTATGTTTTCTCCGAGCTGTTTTATTTTTGCGGTCCTAGCGTTTATCTCGATCTGCGTGGTATTAATCTTATAAGTAATCTCTGCAATACCCTTTTCTAAGTCTGAAGACTGTTTTTGAGTTTTAGACAAAATAGCTTTTTGTTCAACGATATCCCTGTCGCACTGGTCTAATATTGCCTGAAGCTCGCTATTAGATTTCCCTTCTACATTTGCATCACAAGAAACAGCCCTGGCTATACCAGAGTTTGTAGCCAGGAAAACAAAGCTAGATAAAATCAAAACTGCGAATATTTTTTTCAAAAACATTATATATCTATTTTACTACAAAAATGGGAATAAAAGAAAGGGGCGAGGTGCTTCGCACC
>CAIPUJ010000012.1 GCA_903868205.1 uncultured bacterium
ATCGTAATAAAATATAAATATGAAAAGAAACTTAGTATACAAGGGAGTAGCAGTTAATCGTTTTGGAATACCAATATTAAAGCAAGATAAAAACACTAGTAAGAAGAACGGGTGTAAATACAATAAATATCAACATTTTGACTCTGTTTTTGAAAAAACTTCTCCTAAAAATTTAATAGTCATCTATGATATTCCAGAAGAAAAAAAGAAAGAGCGTGATTGGTTTCGTCGCCACCTAAAGATATTTAATTTTATTATGATTCAAAGAAGCGTTTGGATAGGGCCGTCCCCATTACCCAAAGATTTTATTGACTATGTAAAATCAATTGGTCTTTTAAAACAGTTAAAAACTTTTAAATTATCTAAACCATATACAGGTGAAAATGATATATATAAAAATACTATATAAAATATATTCCTGAATTTCGCGATCGCGAAATTCGGAATTTGTTTATTATTTTAGATTAGTCCCTTTCATTTTCCCTTAAAATAAAGTATCCTCTATTGAATGGCAAAAGATGAAGCAATACTTAGATTTGAAAAAGTATCATTTGGATACTCAGACAATAGACCCCTCTTGAGTGAGGTGGATTTTTCTATACGTCGTGGTACGAAGACTACTATCATGGGTCAGAACGGTTCTGGTAAAAGCACACTCTTCAAGCTCATTACAGGGGCTCTGGAGCCTACAGATGGCAATATTAATGTGGTAAATGGTGTTTCTATTGCTATTTCTCGCCAAGTTATTCCCAGAGACGATCTTGATCTTACCGTAAGAGAATTTTTCCAAAAAAGCTTTAATGAAAAGAAATATGATATCGATGTAAAGATAGATGAAATACTTGAAGTGGTGAATTTGAAAGGACATGAAAAAATACACGAAAGAAAAATGAGAGCTTTTTCTGGAGGTCAGCAAGCGAGACTTCTCTTGGCCTCTGCACTTATACAAAGTCCAGATTTACTTCTTCTCGATGAGCCAACAAATAATTTGGATAAGGCTGGGATAGAACACCTCACACAATTTTTAATTGAATACAAGAAAACATGTATTGTAATTTCTCACGATGCAGAATTTTTGAATAGTTTTACTGATGGAGTTTTATACCTAGATGTTTATACAAGAAAGATAGAGCAATATGTAGGAAACTATTTTGATGTTCGTGAGCAAATTACTATTCGTCAAGAAAAAGAAAATAGAAAAAATGCTCAGCTTGCAAAAGAGATTCAAGAAAATAAAGATAAGGCAAACTTCTTTGCTATGAAGGGAGGACAGATGCGTATGGTTGCAAAAAGAATGAGAGAAAAAGCAGAAGAGCTAGAAGATGATATTGTGGATACAAGAAAGGAAGACAAAACTATCAGACCTTTTATTATCCCAGCACAGAAAGATATTCTTGGAGAAATTGTAAACATTTCTTCTTTTAAGACTTTCAAAAATCATAAGCCGGTATCAAGGAAAGCTAGTATGAAGCTGAAAAAGAATCAGCACCTTTTGCTTGTTGGTCCAAATGGTATTGGTAAAAGCACTCTTTTAGAATCAATAGCAAAGAATGAAGCGGAAGGAACAAAAATAGCTCCCGGTATCGTGATTGGATATTATAGACAAGATTTTTCTACACTTAATTTTGATGACACTGTTATTAAATCACTTTCTGAGGTAGATGAAAAAATCCCTGAAGAAACAGTGAGAAGTGTAGCTTCTGGATTTCTTATAAAAGCAGAATCAATGAATAATAAAATAGGGGATTTATCTGAAGGACAAAAGGGTCTTGTAGCTTTTGCTAGGCTTGTTTTACAAAAGCCTGGGCTACTTATTTTAGATGAGCCCACAAATCATATCAATTTTCGTCATATTCCTGTGATTGCTGAGGCACTAAGTAAGTATGAGGGAGCAATGATCGTGGTGAGTCACGTGCCTGATTTCGTAAAACAAATTCGTATTGATTATACTTTGGATTTGGATAAATAATTTGTGGTATAATTTATACTTATGAAAAAGCAGCCCTGTAGTCAGGAAAAAAATGAAATAAAAAATGGTTTAAAAAATGGGATTATTTCTGCTATCGTTCCACACATTGGTTGTATTGCTTTTATAACCTTAACCTTACTGGGTGTGAGTGCCGGATCAGTATTTCTCAAAAAGTTTATTTTGGCTTCGTGGTCTTTTCCTGTTTTGTTTTTCCTTTCTTTTTTGCTCGCAAGTATATCTTCTTTGTTTTATTTTAAGAAAAATTGTTGTGAAAACAAAACTAAATATATTTCTATATTGCTCGGTAGTGTCATTATGGTAAATGGTTTACTTTTTTATGTGGTTTTCCCTTGGGTAGCAAATATAAATGGTAAAAGTTCTGGAGGGATCGTGGCAGGGCTTTCTGAGATTAAATTAAAAGTTAATATTCCATGCACTGGGCATGCTTCTCTTATTGTGGACGAATTAAAATTCGCCGGTGTAACAGAAGTGGTTTATAGTGACCCAGATGAATTCGATGTTATGTATGATAGCAGTAAGATAACAAAAGATTCAATCTTAAATTTGGCGGTATTAAAAGATTTTAAAGCAGTAGAAATTTAAATCTAATTTTATATAGCACGAAGACAAAATCTTCGTGCTCTTGCTTTTTTATCAAAAATAGTGCATAATCTTGTATTATCATAATTAACTAATATAAATATTTATATGGGAGAATTTAGAAGAGAAGGAGGAGGAAGCCGTTTTGGTGGAGGTAGCAGAGGTGGATTTGGAGGAGGAAGAAGAGATGGTGGTAGACCAAGCTTCGGAGGTAGCAGAGGAGGTTTTGGTGGGGACAGAGGTCCTGTCACTATGCACCAAGCTACTTGTGATCAATGTCACAAACCTTGTGAAGTTCCTTTTCGCCCTACAGAAGGTAAGCCAGTTTACTGTAATGAATGTTTTGGAGGAAAGAAAGAATCTGGAGACAGAGGAGGAGACAGATTTCCAAGAAAATCTTTTGATTCAGGAAGACCAGCAAGAAGTGATTTCGCTCCTAGTGCAAACAGAGGAAGTGACGAAGGTGTAAAGAAACAATTGGAAGCTATAAGTTCAAAACTAGATGCTTTGGTAAAATCAATTGAACTTATGTCAAAGTCAGTTTCTAAAGTTGCTCCAGTTGAAATCAAAGAAAAGAAAGTAGAGGTTAAAAAGGTAGAAGTAAAAGTTGCAGACAAAAAGTCAAAGGCGAAAGTCGTCGTTGCAAAAAAGAAAACAACAAAGAAGTAATTAAAAAGAAAAAATCGGTCGAGGTCTCACCTCGACCGATTTTTTCTTTGCTTTTTGTTTTGAAAGATAGTAGAATATAAATGTTAGTAAAGTAATAACTAATTAAAATAATAATATGGCA
>CAIPUJ010000013.1 GCA_903868205.1 uncultured bacterium
TACCAAATGAACCATGGTTCATTTGGTACAATAGAAAATGGGGTTTGCCTTCGGCAAACCCCATTTTCCTAAATTCAATATTCCAAATTCTATATTCTAAGAGAACATTTCTTCCACAACTTCTTTCACTAGTGCGCCGTCAGCTTTTCCTTTAAGTTCTTTCATTACTGTACCGATAAATTGCCCAAGTTTAGATTTATCTATTTCACCAGCAGTAGCTTTTTTTTCTTCAACTACTTTCATAACTTCTTCTTTACTCATCATTTGTGGCAAGTATTCTTCTAGGACTTTTAATTCTTTCTCTTCTTCTTCAGCAAGTTCTGGCCTTCCACCTTTTGTAAATTGTTCAATAGAGTCTTTTCTTTGTTTGACGAGTCTACGAATTATAGCCAAAGCTTCTTCATCACCAAGAAATTCATCAGTGGTTTTCTTTGCTACGATTTCATTCATAAAGGCTGCAAGTACTCCTCTAAGTACGGTAAGCTTAAAAGCATCTTTATTAATCATCGCTTGCTTGATTTGTTCTTTTATTGTTGTGTGTATCATAATGTATAAATATTATCATATTTTTAGAAACTTGGTATAATATTCTTATGTCATCAACAATTATCTTAGGTATTTTGTTAGTATTAGTTACATCATTACTTTTGTGGCTTGCTTTGTTTAAAAAAGCCGGAGAAGGCAAAAGAGGAGACGATATTGGTCTTAAGCTTATTCTCGAACAAATAAATGAGCTCAATAGAACTGTAGATACCAAAATAGGGGAATCTTCTAAACAAATGCATGAGTCTCTTAAACACCAGTCTAGTGAATCTTTTAATATTATCCGTGATATCACAGAAAAACTTACAAGACTTGATGAGACAAATAAACAAGTTGTTTCTTTTGCAGATCAACTTCAATCACTTCAAGATATTTTGAAAAATCCTAAACAGAGAGGAATACTTGGAGAATATTATCTTGAGACTTTACTTAAAAATGTTTTGCCTACTGGAAGTTATCAAATGCAATTTCCATTTGCAGATGGAACAATCGTGGATGCTGTTGTTTTTGTGAAAGATAAAATTATTCCAATAGACTCAAAATTCTCTCTTGAGAATTATAATCGTTTAGTAGAAGAAAAGAATCAAGCTGAGAAAGAAAGACTAGAAAAATTATTCAGAGATGATCTTAAAAAGAGAATTGATGAAACTGCAAAATATGTAAAACCAGGCGAGGGGACTATGGACTTTGCTTTTATGTTTATTCCCCATGAAGCTATATATTATGATCTTTTAGTTTCTCAAGTGGGTGCAGTAAAAGTAAACACGAGAGATTTGGTTGAATACGCATTTAAAGAAAAGCACGTGATTATCGTTTCTCCAACCTCTTTCTTGGCGTACCTTCAAACCGTTCTTCAGGGTCTTAAGGCTATGCAAATAGAAGAGTCTGCAAAGGATATTAAAAAGAATGTTGAGAATCTACAGAAACATTTGAGAAGCTATCAAGAATATCAAGAGAAGCTTGGCAACGCTCTCTCTACTACAGTAAGCCATTTCAATAATTCAAATAAAGAATTTAAGAAGATAGATAAAGATGTTGTGAAGATTACTGGAATCGAATCTGAACTTGAAGTGCTAGAAATAGCAAAACCAGAGAGGGAAGATGAATAATTAGATAATA
Source organism: uncultured bacterium (assembly GCA_903868205.1). Taxonomy (GTDB): domain Bacteria; phylum Patescibacteriota; class Minisyncoccia; order Phycocordibacterales; family GWA1-40-21; genus Bog-1340. The sequence goes on from CAIPUJ010000013.1 coordinate 1,663, forward strand.
AAAAAGGCCGCTCTAAACTTCGAGCGGCCTTTGTCGCCGTTTGGCGGGCTATTCTTCTTTCAGATCGGCAAACATCTTTGCCAAGATTTCGCCGTAGAGCTTTTCGACGAAGCCCACCATTTCTTTGGTGGTGATGCCGAAGAGTTTTGCTCTTTTCCGCACTTCTTCCCGGGTGATGTATCGCAATGACTCCTTATCCTCAGCCATTTTCAGGATAAGGAGCTTCAGAGCAATGCGGCCGGCTTTGGCATCAGACATCACAGGGTTTTTCATCTTTTTGACGACCGATATATTTTTTGACTGAACTTTCTTCTTAGCCATATCACTTTCCTCACACTAGGTAAACTATCTCACCACGAGACAATTCACTAGTCTTTCTATTAAATATCATAGCAAATTATAATCATTTTGTCAAGCATTTTGTAAAACCATGTTTTACTGTATTATTTAAACATGAAAACAAAAAAACTTAATATTTACGACCATTTAAAAATAGAAAAAAAGTGGCAAAAGTATTGGATATCAAAGAAAATTTATAAAACTACTGAAGATAATAAGAAACCAAGTTGCTATGTTTTAGAGATGTTTCCATACCCATCTGGTGTTGGACTTCATGTTGGTCATCCAAGGGGTTATATTGCTGGTGATGTTTATTCTCGTTTTAAAAGAATGAATGGTTTTAATGTGCTTCATCCTATGGGCTATGATGCCTTTGGTCTTCCTGCTGAACAATATGCAATACAAAATAAAATACATCCTAAAAAAGCTGTTGAAGAAAATATTGAAACTTTTAGAAATCAATTGGATTTAATTGGGTTGTCTTATGATTGGTCTCGTGTGGTTAATACAACAGATCCAAAATATTACAAATGGACCCAATGGATTTTTCTTAAACTTTATGAATCTTGGTATAACAAGGTAAGTAACAAAGCTGAACCCATTGAAGATTTGATAAACACTTTTGAGAAAGAAGGTAATAAAAGTATTGATGCCGCCTGTGATTCTGATTTGAGAATATTTACAGATACAGAATGGAAATCTTTGAGTGATTTAGAAAAACATAATATTCTAATGAAATATAGGTTGGCTTTTGAAGGCTTTTCAGAAGTAAATTGGTGTCCAGAGATGGGGACTGTGCTTGCTAATGACGAAATAGTAGATGGATCAGATGGTAAACCAGTATCTGAAAGAGGTAATCATCCGGTAGAGAAAAAAACATTAAGACAATGGTTTTTGAGAATTACTGCTTACGCAGACAGACTCATAGAAGGATTAGATGGAATTGATTGGTCCCACCATATAAAAGAAATACAAAAAAATTGGATAGGGAAATCTGTTGGTTCAGAAATAACTTTTGCTATAAAAGGTATGGAGGAAAAAATAAATGTATTTACAACTAGAGCAGATACTCTTTTTGGTGTTACTTATGTTGTTCTTGCTCCAGAAGCTGATTTGGTAAAAAAGCTTTTACCAAAAATTTCAAACAGAAAAGATGTTGAAAAATATATTGCAGGTGTAAAACTAAAAACAGATGAAGATCGTATGAGTACTGTTAAAGAAAAAACAGGTGTAATACTTGAAGGTATTAAAGCTATAAATCCTGCAAACCAAGAAGAAGTACCGGTGTTTGTAGCTGATTATGTATTGGCTACCTATGGTACAGGTATGGTAATGGCGGTACCAGCACATGATGATAGGGATTTTGCTTTTGCTAAGAAATATAATTTACCTATAAAAGAGGTTATCGTCCCTGAAAGAATAGATAAGAGAAATCCTCCTGTAGAAGGTAAAAAAATTGTAGAGAGAAAAAATGTACATGTTGTAGTTAAAAATCCCAAGACAGGAATGTATATTGGTTTAAGATATAAAAAACATAATTGGACAACTTTTCCAATGGGAGGGATTGAAGATGGAGAAAATCTAATTGATTCTGCTAAGAGAGAATTACTTGAAGAAACTGGTTATAAGAATGTTACCGAGGGTGTTGTTTTGGGTGGACAAGTCCGTGCAGAATATTTTGCTGCTCACAAAGATCAAAACAGAGTTTCTTATACAAATTTAGTATATTTTGAATTATTAGATGAGGAAAAAGAAAAGATTAGTGATGAAGAAAATGAAGAACATGAAGTAATTTGGCTTAGTGAAAAAGATATAAATTCAAATTTAATGACTCATGCTGAAATGGACATTTGGCTTGAGAGATTAAACAAAGGCGACGTGGCTTATATAAACGATGGTGTCATTGTAAATTCTAGAGAATTCAATGGTTTGAATAATTTAGATGCAATAAAAAAAATCACAGATTTTGTTCGTGGGGAAATTGTTACAAAATATAAAATGCGTGATGCTGTATTCGCTCGCCAAAGATATTGGGGAGAACCTATTCCATTGATACACAAAAAAGACGGAACGATTTCTGTCGTGAGTGAAAAGAAATTACCTTTAGAATTACCCAATGTTAAATCATATGAGGCTATTGGCAATGGTGAGTCACCGCTTGCTGGGGTAAAAGATTGGGTAGAAAAGGGTTACGAGACAAATACAATGCCTGGCTGGGCCGGATCTTCATGGTATTTCTTACGTTATATGGATCCAAAAAATAATAAAAGTTTTGTTGGAGAAAAAGCTTTAAAATACTGGAAGCAGGTTGATATGTATATTGGAGGTGCTGAGCATGCTACTGGGCATCTTTTGTATTCTAGATTTTGGAATAAGTTTCTATTTGATTACGGGCTTGTTCTAGAAGACGAACCTTTCAAGTGTTATAAGAATCTTGGAATGATTTTAGGTTCGGATAATAGAAAAATGAGCAAGAGATGGGGGAATGTTGTAAATCCAGATGAGGTTGTAAAAAATGTCGGCGCAGATACTTTGAGAGTTTACGAATCATTTATGGGACCATTCGAACAAGAGATTTCTTGGAGCACAGATAGTATGGTTGGTTCAAGAAGATTTTTGGAAAGAGTTTGGAAGCTTCAAGAAAAAGTTATAGAAAGGTTTGTTGATTCAAGTGATACAGAGGCTTTATTACACAAAACAATTAAGAAGGTTGGAGAAGACATCGATTCATTTAATGCAAATACAGCAATTTCTTCTATGATGATTTTGTTAAATCATTTAGATGGAGTGGAAAGTATCAGTGAAGACTTATATTTAAATTATATAAAAATCCTTTCACCTTTTGCACCGCATATGTGTGAAGAAATTTGGGCAAATCTTGGGCAGAAGAAATCAGTAGTATTAGCAGATTGGCCTAAGTATGATGAATCAAAAATAAAGTCTGCAAAGGTAAATATACCCGTGCAGATAAATGGTAGAGTAAGAGCAACGCTTATTGTTGACACAGACCTTGATCAAGCGACAGTAGAGAAGCTTGCTTTAGAAAATTCTGATGTTCAGAAGTGGCTTGAGGGTAAAGAAATAAAGAAGAAAATATTTGTTAAAAATAAAATTTTGAACTTAGTGATTTAAGATAAATACGGCCGAGAGTTATAACTCTCGGCCGTATTGTGTAATTATATATTATACAACAACACATTTGACTTTATTTCTAATGGGTGCTAATATCATTTTATAAAGATATATCGTCAATATCAAGTTTTATTAATAATTTTATTTGTATGTCAACAACAAGTTTCAAACCAAAGCAGGTTTCTAAGAAATTACTCGGAGCACTTCAAGAGAGATCAAAAGATGTCATTATAAGAAGATATGGTCTTGGAAAAGATCCTGAATTAATGACTCTAGATGCTATTGGTAAGATTTATGGTATTACAAGAGAAAGAGTAAGACAGATAGAAAATCATGCTCTTAATGCAATCAGAAAATCTAAGAATTACTCAGAAGAAAAAGCTGTTTTTGACGAAATAGAAAAACTCATCCACAAACTAGGTGGAATAATTGTAGAACAAGATCTCCTAGACTTCGTATCAAAAGATGCGAATACACAAAGTCACATGAACTTCCTTCTTGTTGTGGGACACCCATTCAAGAAAATAAAAGAAGACGAAGATTTCAAACATAGATGGCTTATTGACGAAACTCTCGCAGATAAAATTCACAACTCATTAAAGAAACTTTATGAATCTTTGAAAGATAATGAACTTGTTTCTGAACCAGAAATAATAAAAGCTTTCTTGAATTACATAGAGGACGTAGCTGATCAATATAAAACAGAAGAAATTGCAAAAAGATGGCTCGGACTTTCTAAAAAGATTGGAAAGAATCCACTTGGTGAATGGGGTAAATCAGAATCTTCAAACATCAGCACAAAGGGTATGAGAGACTATGCATATCTCGTAATCAGAAAGCATGGTTCACCTATACACTTCAGAGAAGTTGCAAAAGCTATCACTACAGTATTCAACAAAAAAGCTCACGTTGCGACAACTCACAATGAACTTATAAAAGATCCAAGATTTGTACTTGTCGGAAGAGGTCTATATGCTCTTACAGAATGGGGTTATATGAATGGTGTTGTAAAAGATGTCATCAAGAAGCTTATTGAAAAGAGTGGACCAATGACAAAAGCAGATGTTGTGGAAAAGGTGATGAAAGAAAGATATGTAAAAGAAAATACTATTATCATCAATCTTCAGAATAAGAAATATTTCAAGAAAAACAAAGATGGAAAATACGAAATAGTGAAATAGTTTAAAAAACCGCCAGTTGGCGGTTTTTTAATCTCTAAAGTATTTTATTAAAACTGAAGTTTGCCATGGCGAACTTCGGCAATCTTATTAACAACTTACATTGACACCATCCTGGGGGGGCTTATAATAAAGCTATTATAAGTTTATTAAAATCTTTTTAAAAAATGATAAAGAAAAATAAGTTGGTAGGTGGTATCTTAGGTGCACTGATGCTCCTATCTTTAATCCTTGGTATATCTGCTAGTGCGCAGTCAATGTCTACTGCAGATTTAGTTAATCTATTAATTAGCCTTGGTATTATATCTCCAGACAAAGCTGCGGCTGCAAGGGTAGCGGTTACTACTTCAACTCCTACTCTTCCTTCTACTTCCGTTATTGTTTCACCTAGTATTCAAAGAGATACTACAAGAGATATTGCTACCACCACATTATTACCGACCACTAGTAAATTAAAAATATTAACTCCACCACTCCCAAATATTTCAACCTTCGCTAAACGTATATCGAAAGCAAAGATAACACCAGTAAATAGATTGGCAATCCCTTCAATAAGTAATCTCAATGTTGGAAGCGAAGGTCCAGAAGTTTTGGCCTTACAAAAATTTTTAAAGGTTCCAGGGGCAAATAGCTATTTTGGTCCAGCTACAAAAGCATCTGTTGTAAAGTACCAGTCTTCAAAAGGCATCACTTCAGAGGTTGGTTTTGTTGGTCCCCAGACAATATCCGTATTACAAACTGAACCAGAATTTTTAGCTGCCGCAGCACCACTAGTAGCTTCTAAGTCGATGTCTTCTTTTTCTGAACCAGTTTATTCTTTAGCAGCAGGAGAGGTTTCTTCATCTACTGATGGCACTTACGACATGTCATCAGATTATATTCAACTAGGAACCTTTGGACTAAAAGGTAACCCAGTAGATGGTTTAGAATTTATTAATACTAAACCTTATCCATACTTATGGGTTTCAAATGCCACTATAGGAATGGTTTCTAAAATAGACGTAACCCAAGACAAGGAAGTTGCCAGATATTATGTTGGTGGAAATCCTTCAAGAACTGCAGTTGATACAAATGGCGATATGATAGTTGGGCAAAGAGACGGAGGGATAGTGAAAATTGCCGGTAGTCTTGATCACTGTGTAGAAAGAAATGGTATTGCTGGAATTCAGACATCGCTAGGTAGCACTGCATATTCTAGTAAAGTTGAATCTAACGGTCTTTCTAATGACGAATGTATTTTATGGAGAAACGCTGAACCAGTTGGTACTAGAGGTGTTATTTTTGATACAGAAGGTAACGTTTGGGCTGGAGAATATGGCGGTACTAGTTCATGGATTAAAATAAATAGTGATACAGGAGAAAAATTGGATAAGATTCCTGTTGGATTTAACAATTATGGAACCATCTTAGACAAAGATGGAACTTTTTGGTCTACTAATTACGGTGGCACGTTCCTCCACTTTAACCCAAAGACTAAAACCTTCAAAACATTTCCAGCAAGTGCTTATGGTATAACCTTCAATGAAGATTACACAAAAATCTATGGCGGTACCGGTGGGGTCATTAACGAGTATTCATTGGATTCAAACAGGAATATTATTGCTGGGTCTGGTAAATCAATACCTAATACTTTAGCATATGCTTCAGGAAGAGATAAGTATGGAAATATGTGGTTTAGTTATCCATATGATGGTAATAATAATAATGTTACCAAACTTAGTCCAACAGGAGCATCTGCCACAACAATTAATGTTGGTTTTCGAACTCACGGTATTGTAGGTGATGCTTTTGGATATGTTTGGGCTTTTGGGTTTGGTGGTTATGATTTCGATGGTTCAAGGATAGCAAAAATAGATCCAGTGACTAACACTGTTGTCAAAACACTTACGGGTTTTACTGGTCTTTATACTTATAGTGATGCGACAGGTTATCTTTTGTCTCAAATTACAAATAAAAATTACGGAACAACCACCCTAAAGATTACAAACACACACGGAAATACAGTGCCTTGGGGGACAGTTACCTTCACGAAAGAAAATATTACAGATGGAAGCATTGTAATAAAAAATTCTGCCACTGGAGAAATAATTTCAAATGGTTCTATAATAAATACTGCTTCATCAGAACTTTCATTTGATGTAATTATTACCAAAAATACTTCTGATACATCTCCAGTATTGAAAAATCTTAAAGTGGTAGCTCCTGCTTGTACAGCTTTTACTTATTCTGATTGGGGCGCTTGTGTTAACGAAAAACAAACAAGAACGGTTCTAACATCGACCCCTACAAGCTGTGTTGGAGGGGTGTTACCAGAAGTTACTCGGATTTGTGCTAGACCTCTATCTCTTAAATCTATTTCTTATTCCCCAAATCCAGCAAGAACAGATGCAAATGTAATTTTGAATGTTGAAGTTGAAAATCCTGCTACTAGTGGATCAGTAATTTGTAATATTTCAGATTACGCTACCTCAACAGTATTTATTGCTGGTGGAGAATCAAAACAAATTAATTTAGGTAAGCCAAGTTTCTCTGGAAGTTATGGATATACTTTAACTTGCAATGATAATATTTCTACAATCACTCATGACGATCTAATAGAAGTTATAGATGGTACAGATGTGTATCCTACAGGCATTGTTTTGAATAAAAATAGATTTGCTCAGAACGAAGCAGTTTCCGGAAAAGTTACTGTAGAAAATTTTGGTCCTGAGAATTTGTCTGGGGTAAATGTTAAATTATATTTAGGAGATACTTTAATAAAAGAAGGTTCATTGAATATTGTTTCAAAAACTTCTTCGAATTTAGATTTTAGTTTTATTACACCTGCAACAGATAGGGTATATTTATTAAAAGCCATTGTAGATTCTGCTAATACAATCTCAGAAGTTTGGGAAGATAATAATACTATTACAAAATACATATCAGTGGGTGATGTGAGATTGTCTGATGGTGGAATAGATATGACCTTTGCTATTAATCCAGCACAAATCTCTCCAGAGAGTAGAAATACTTATGGTAATATTACAGCTAAATATCAAGGGTTTGATTTACCTGTTGGAGGAGCTTTAATAGTGGCTACAATAAGAGAATTCCCAGATGTAGATTATATATTCCATACATTCAGTAACGGAACAGCAAACATAATAATTCCAAACCCGGCAATAGGTAAAGAAGGTGTTTATAATGTAGATATAATGTTGACCGACACAACATTTGTTGCGACATCCTCGGCACAATTTGGTGTTGTTCAAACAGCTCCTACTATTTGTAGAACTGGTTGTGGTGGTAGCGGAGGTAGTGGAAGTTATGGTGGTGGTAGTAGTTCTAGTGGTGGAAGTGGAGGTTTCTGGGGAGGTATAGGAAATAAGCCTGATGTTCCTGAATGGGTGGTAGATTTGATATCAAGTATTCAAACTTCTGGAAACCCAAGACAAAATTCTTCAACTCAGGTTTCTGTTACCGCAAATAACGTCGGTACAGAAAGTGTCGGATCGTTTAATCTTTCTGTGAGCGGTGGCGCCTCTATGAGCTGGACTATACCGTCTCTTGGTGCTGGCGAAAGTGTGACGAAAACGTTTTCTATCGACTTAGCCACTTCTGGTATTACATTAGAGTCTTTTGCCGATTCAGGAAATGCTATAGATGAGAAGGATAATCTTGGAAACAAATATGAAAATAATAACAAGAGTAGAGTTACTATTGTTCCAATTCTTAATGTAACAGATGTTAGTGCATATTCTTTATCTACCACAGATCAAAATGATTTGATTGTTGGTAAACCTACAAATATTTACGGTATTATAAAAAATATTGGGAATATTAATGTTTCTACTCCTTTCAATTACTCTATGAAAATAAAGAATGCAGAAGGAATTGAGACAGTTCTCGGTTCCGGTGTTGCACCATCACTAGCTGTCGGCGGTCAGATCCCCGTTAATACAAAAAATAGTTATGTTTTTGAAAAACCAGGACAGTATATTTTGACATTGAGTCATGATCTCGGAGATAATGTAATAGCGAACAACACAAAAGAAGTTGTATTGAAAGTTTGGTCTGCTGACTACACAACTTATTCTGGTTATGACCAGAATAAAGATGATTTTCGCATAACAAAAGATGGTATTGATGTTAATTCCATTACTAATCCTGTATATACTGGAGATAGAATCAAAATTTTTAACAAGATTCGTAGAAGTACTAGTGGATATGTAAATATGAATATTCCAATCAAGCTTGATATTCTTACAGGCGGTTTGATTTTAAATTCTCAAAAAGTTTTGTTGAATTACCCATCAGGAACCACAGAAGCGGATGTCTCATTTGATTATATTGTAAATGCTAGTACAACCCATATCATGAAGATAACAGCAAACTCAGATTATTTGGATTATGAAAAAGACCTTGGAGATGACAATATTTCTACAAAAGCTGGTTTGGTTGTCTTAGATATTTCAAAGAAAATTATTCCTTGTACTTCACTTACTTATTCCGCTTGGGGAACATGTGGTGATGACAGTAAGCAAACAAGAACCATAACCTCGTCTATTCCTACTAGTTGTGTTGGCGGTATAGCTGCTGTACTTAGTCAAAGTTGTATTCCAACATGTTCATCATTTAATTATTCTTACTGGAGTCCTTGTATCGCTGGAGATCAAACAAGAGCTGTCACAGCATCTTTCCCAGCAGGTTGTACTGGTGGAAAACCTGAAATTTCAATGAGTTGTCTTACCCCAGCTATTGTTGCTGCTTGTAAGGATTCAGATAATGGAGACATTTATACAAAAGGTACAGTTTCATATCCTCCCGGAGTAAGTGTTTCTGACTGGTGTTCTGGTGATTCAGTTGTAGAAGAAATTTGTAAAGATGGTAAAGATTTTGGTCTTACTACACCTTGTCCAAACGGTTGTTTAAATGGTGCGTGTATAAAACCTGTTGCACCAAAATCTTGCACCTCCCACACATATTCAAATTGGAATTTGTGTAATGTAAGTAACAAAACCCAAACAAGAACATTGGTAGCATCACTTCCTATAGGATGTGTAGGAGGAGTAGCACCAGTGCTTAGTCAGAGCTGTATTGTTCCAGTAACACCAGCTACTTGCACCTCTCACACCTACTCAGCATGGGGTACTTGTACAAACAGTCTTCAAACAAGAACAGTAACGGCTTCATTACCAGCAGGCTGTACTAATGGTGTGGCTAAAGTACTTAGTCAAAGCTGTGTGGCTACAAAGACAACTGTTGTTCCAACAGTAGCGCCAACCTTCAAATTCATATACGACGGTAACGGAAAAACAGGAGGAAATGTTCCTATAGATACAACAGCGTACAAAATTAATTCAATGGTAACAGTCAAAACAAATACAGGCGCCCTAACAAAAACAGGTTATACATTTGGTGGTTGGACATGGAATGCAGGAGATAATTCATCTGAAGAAGCAATTTCTACTTTTGTGGCAATGGGTGACCAGTATGTATTCACATTATATGCAAAATGGGTACCAGCTGTTTGTACCTCTTTCACTTACTCAGCATGGGGTACTTGTACAAACAGTCTTCAAACAAGAACGGTTAGTACTTCGTTACCAGCAAGTTGTACAGGAGGTACTCCAATACTTTCACAAAGTTGTGTTATGCCAGTAGCCAAAGCTCCAGCAACCTGCACATCCTTCACCTACTCCGCTTACGGAACATGTAGTGCAGAAGGTAAACAAACAAGAACAGTAGTAACATCACTCCCCGCAAGCTGTGTAGGAGGTGCTCCAGTACTTACACAAAACTGTGTACCTACTTGTACTTCATACGAATACTCTGATTGGGGAACTTGTGTTAGTAAGAAACAAACAAGAACAGTAAAAACTTCAATTCCTGCAAACTGTACAGGAGGAGCAGCTAAGGTATTAAGTCAATCTTGTGATGCTGTATCTGTATCCTGGAATCCAACA
>CAIPUJ010000014.1 GCA_903868205.1 uncultured bacterium
ATTTTAATTACTATTTTATTTTATAACTTACCAAAAGTTTTAGGGCTACTTACGAGTGATATTAAGTTAGTGGATGAAACTGGCCTGGAATTGAATACTGGTGTTGTTTTAGATTCAGATAATGCCTTTTTTGATTTAGAAAAAATACCCTCTTTAATATACAAACCAATAGTAGCAACCGGGACCCCTAATGTTATTGGTGAACTTTATTCTGGCAAATACTGGGATGAAAAATTGGTAGAAGATATTATTGTTAAAAACAAAGATGCCCTTATAGAATATTCAAACGCCTCTAAAAAAAATCAATTTCAAAATCCGACATACAACAATATTTCTGATTTAACACCAGATTCACCCCTACCAAAGCTAAATGACTGGAGAAACATCTCATACATAAGCTCAATTAAATCAACCTATCTGCTAAACCAAAATAAAAATAAAGAAGCAATGGATGAAGCGCTAAAATCTATTAAGGTCGGCCAGTTAATTAGTAACTCCAGTGCAGGGCTAATGCATTATCTCGTCGGTATCGCAATAAAAAATGTAGGGATAGATTCCGCTAAAAAAATATTACAAAAATCAAATTTTGAAAAAAAAGAACTTTCAGATTACTACAATAAGCTAAGTGAAATGTATGATACAAAAAATGGATTAATAAGTGCTTTTATTATTGAACACAAAATGAGAGAGTTTGCTATTGACCAAATTGTTTCTTTGAATTCTAAGGAAGACTGGAAAAATGTAGAAGAAAGGCTATCTAAAATTAATATTAAAAACTTTTACTATTTTAGACCAAACAAGACCAAACAGTTAGATGTAGATTATACTAAAGAACAGATTAAAAATACAAATATGGCTTGTGATGATATTAAAAATATTCAAGAACCAAAAAAACTTACTCCAACTAATTTTATTGAGTTTTATTTAACCGAAAATGTTATAGGGAAAATCACTCAAGACGATATACGTTCCTCCTTTGGTTTTCTTTATCAAAAAAGATGTGATACTGATAATAAACTAAGAGACTTAGTTAATAATTTAAAACTAGTATCAAATACTGGAGAAGAATCTACATCAATTGAGACAAATAATAAAAAGGTGGTCCAATTTAGTGGAGTTATTGATAAGACATTAGACAATCCTTTTGGGGACGGCTATTTCCTAGTACGAAGATATGATGACAAAGGAAAAGCTCAGGATATTTATAAAGTAGTTTATGATAGTAATGTTTCTTTTTGGTCTAACGATTGTGAAGGACCAACTCTAGACACAGAGATATCTGCACCTTTTATTAATATAAAAGGGTGTTCAGCACGAGTTGAATATTATAAGGATTCTTTAAATATTACTAACTATTTAAAATATGTTTTAGATAGTTTTAAAAAGGAGTGGTATGGGGAAACACCAACAACAGAATCGAGTCGTTATTACGGAGGGTATTTTATAGGAAATGAAATAGAAAAAAATACGATTAAACTTGAAAAAATTATTAATTTTACAAGTTGATCTTTTTTAACAAATAAAAACAGCCCGCTTTAAGCGGGCTGTTTTTATTTTAGTAAACCCTTACTGTTGCTGTTAAATTATTATTTGCACTATTTAAATCATTTCCACTTTGGCTAATCTGAATATTAAATGTATTGTCTCCTGTAATCTGTGGGTTCCAGAATACCATTGTGTAATCTGAAGTTGAATTTGGAGCAAGAGATATTTGGTTATCTTGTCTGTAAGTATATCCAGGAAGGGAAGGAGAGACCGTTCCGGTAATAGTCCAGCTACCAGAGTAAGTTGTTCCAATATTTGTAATTCTTACTTTGATTGCAATATTACTACCTCTTGATACTTGGGAGTTTTGTATAAATTGACCGCTGCTGTCCACTGAACCAACGCCAACTAAAGAAAGTGAAAGGTCAGAAGAATTTGTATTGTAGTTATTGTATTGATCAACAACATTTACTGTACATTGTTTTGTGATACTTGAACCATTTGAAGTTATAACTACAGTTCCTGTTTTTGTACCAGAAGTGTAATAAATTTTTGTAGGATTTTTATCTGTACTTACGAAGTTGTCTGATCCGTTCCAAGAATATGTGAAGTACCCATTACCACCTGTTGCACTAGCATTCCAGTTTACAATAGTTCCTGTATAAACAGTTGAGGGAAGTACACTACATGCTCCAGCAAGGGAAGTCCAAGTATATGTTGTGCCTGTGTATGTTGGATTGTAAGTAGGGTTGTAAGTTGTTCCATAGTTGTATCCATAAGTTGAACCACCTACTATATTAAAGGGAACGCCTATTGAGTTGTTTCCTTCATTAGATTCGTTTATAACATTTGCTGGATCAGCATAGACATAAGCAGTTACTGAACCTATGTTTGTTGGGTTATCAAAACCAAGAGTGAATTCTATTCTATCTCCAGGGTTCAATGACATTTGTGGATCAGAATTATAATTTGGAGTTGTTGCAGATGGTAATGTTGCCTTTAGGTTCCATGAACCAGAAACTGCATTTCCGATATTTCTGACTTCAAATCTCATACCAACTTCATCTCCAGTACCCATTGTACTTGTTTGAGTAAATTGTTTTGTACTTCTATTTATGATACCAGTACTAAGAAGTTTTACTGAGAGGTCTGGTTTACCAGCGTATGAAGAAATCTGGTTTGATACAGTAGTGCTCTGTGGGCTTTTAGTTTCTTTTGTTGTTGTAGTCGCTGTTTTATTTTCTCCAGGTATAAAAGTTGAAGAAAGGGAAGTAGCTACGTAGTTTGAACCCTTAGAAAAAATGCCCGGAAGCAATTTAAAAGGTACCCAGATAATTACGAAGGCGATAACAAGTATAAATACTGCCACAAGAGCGGTACTAAAAGATTCTTTTATTTTTAACCAGATTTTTTCTTTCATAATAATGATATAATTAAAACTTATAATTAGTTAGCATTATACAGTAGTTGACATTTATTGTCAAGCTGGTAAGATTAAACAAATGCAAATAAAAAAAGAAAGTTTTTTGGGTTTTATAAAGAGTAGAAAATGGTCTTTTCTATTGAATTTTTCTATTATTATTTTTATTACATTTGGTTTCTTGTATTTCTTGGGTTTTGTACCTGAGGAGATTAAAATGTCTTACGGAAGATATCCAGAAAACAATATTTCTCAAAAAGAAGATGCCGAGATTCCACTTACTATAAAAATTCCTTCGATAAATGTAGATGTTGAAGTTTATAATCCGCAAAGTACCAGTACGTCTGTGCTCGATAGTTTTCTTGCAAAAGGAGCAGTGCATTACCCTGGTTCTGGAAACTTGGGTTATGGAAATATTTTTATCTTTGGTCACAACACTCGCCTAGCTGTTGTAAACAATCAGGGCTTCAAAGCGTTCAACGGATTGAGAGATCTTAAGGAGGGGGATTTGATAAATGTTTATTCAGATAAGAGCGTTTTTTCTTATAAAGTTAGTTCTGTGAAGCTTGAAGGAGCAGGTAAAGCTCTTGTTGTTTTTAATACTCAAGTTCATAAGCTTACTCTCTCAACTTGTGATACCTTTGGGGCTAAAAGCGATAGATATGTGGTAGAAGCTGAATATATTGGTAAAAAAGCCTTATAATTGAGTCTATTTTGGCAGCTTTATTTAAAGTAAGGATAAAGGCTGACTAACCTCACATACATATTGCACTCATTAATCAAATGGGCGCAAAATGAAAATACATTGTAAATACACAGGCATCAAAGGGTTTTTGACAGTCTACGACCGTGCTGTAAGGTATCAGTATATGATTACTGAAACTGCCAAGAGGAGGCAAAAAATCCTCATCCATTGGGAAAGGTATGGTTTGGCATCAACCACAGACGCCTTCGGAGTTTTGAAAAGAACACTTCATAATTGGAAACGAGCTCTCAAAGAAGGTGGTGGAAAGATTGAATCCTTGAATCCCAAATCAAAACGTCCGAAGGTGACAAGGAAACGTTCCTGGGACTTCAGAATTCTAGAAGAAATCAAAAAGCTCCGAGTTCTGCATCCCAATCTTGGAGCAGAAAAACTATACCCATTAATCTTGGATTTTTGTGATGTAAGTGATATCAAGAAGTGTCCCAAGTCTTCCACAATCGAAAGATTAATTGTTGACTTGGGTGGTCTACGTATTTGTCCAGAGAGAGTCACAGGTACAGGCAAAATTGTGAAAGTAAATCGACAAAAAGTCTTGAGAAAACCAAAAGATTTCAAAGTTTTATATCCTGGTCACACCATCGCCTTGGATACCATTGAGAAGCAGAAAAATGGTCGTAGGATGTATATACTCACGGCTATTGATATATTTACCAGAACCACCTACGCTATTGCTACCAGGTCACATTCTTCACAAACCTTTGCTCATTTCTTTTTCCTAATTATGCAAATGTTTCCATACGAGATCAAAAACGTCCTTACCGACAATGGTTCTGAATTCAAAAGATATCTATCAAAACTCCTAACCGAAAACAAAATCACTCACTATCATACTTACCCCAAGACACCCAAAATGAATGCTCATTGTGAGAGCTTCAATGGAACTATTCAAGAAGAGTTTGTAGATTACAATGTGGACGTGCTTTTCAATGATACAACAGCCTTCAATGAGAAACTAAAAGACTATTTAATCTTCTACAATACCAAACGTGTTCACTGTGCTTTCAACAACAAACTCACTACATTTGCAGTTCTAAATGGGTCAGAGTATTATGTATCTAAATTACCAGCAGAGTGCAAAAATGGGTGGGGTCAATCAAAGGCTTGACTTTTATATTCTTTCAGTATATAATACTAGTTAAGTTTAATTTAATTAAAAAATACTTGTCCCGTTAGAAATTCACGAAACGGGAGGTAAAATTAAAAAACAATTAAGGTAGTTAATAAAAAGTCGAATAAATTATAAATATTAAAATTTCTAATTGGGATGAAAAACATTATAAATACAAGTAAAAAAGTTTTTCTCGTAACAGCGATCTCTCTGTTGTCTGTTTTTGTATTTTCTGTACCTACTTATGCACGTGCTGATGTATGGAGTCGTTTAGGAAATTTCTTTGAAGATGCTTGGGATGATGTTTCTGATGTATCTGCTAGTGCATGGGATCATATAGAAGATGAAGTTGAAGATTGGCATATAGATATGAGTTGGGGTGGAGGAGATTGGGATTACTATTCAAATAATTATGAAGTAAGAGGTTATAATTATTGGAATACAAATACAACCTGTGCAACTTGCGGATGTAATTCTACATCAACATGTAGCGGATGGGACTCTCAAAATTCTAATACTTATTTGCCAAACGATCCTTATATTTATACTGGAGGTTGGGGTTCAAATAATAATTGGAATTATAATTACAACAATAATAACTACGGTTCATTAAATGGATCTTGTTCTGCTGGTGTATCAAATACTGAAGTCGGTGGACTTGTTACTTGGACTGCGAGTGTAAGCGGAGGCAATGGTTTCTATACATATTATTGGTCAGGTGACGAAGGCCTTTCTTCAAATAGCCAAACAGCACCTAAAACTTATAATACTGGTGGTACAAAAACCGCAAACCTTACAATTACATCAAATGGTCAAAGCATTACAAGGACATGTACTGTAAACGTAAATCAAGTTCTTGCTTATACTCAGACAAATCCTTACGTATCTTCTGTTTATTTAAGTGATGTTCCTTATACTGGAGCAGGGGACACTATGAAGGTTGTATTATTTACTTTGTCTCTAATTCTTTGGAGTACACTAATCTCATACTTCTTATTAAAAAAGAAAGATGCACAAGAAGTTCCTGTCTTTGTTGCTTCAGAAAATGTAATAGCTGCTGAAGTTCATGCAGATACAAGAGCCATGTCTCAGATTGAAGACTATGCAAGAATGAATAATATAATTATTTCACAAGGAGCTGTTATCAATCTTTTGAAAGCAAAAAGATTGAATGATATAAATGTTTCCGAGACTATTAGAAATACTGCTTCTTCAAAAACAAATACTCAAGGTGAGTGGGTTACAATAGGTGAAGGGGATTTAGAGGGAAGAATATAGAATTTTGAATGTAGAATATTGTGTAAACAAAAAATCAAGGCTAAAGCCTTGATTTTTTGTTAAGTGGCACATATACGCCATAGCGTATATGTGCC
>CAIPUJ010000015.1 GCA_903868205.1 uncultured bacterium
CTAGCTATATCGTCTGCAAATTGAGCTTCCATTTTCATAATCTCATTTTCTACAAGAGTTTTAGGCATCTCAATCTTAGAATCTTCAATAATATTCTCTATTATTGTAAGTTTATTTTTATCTTTTGCTTTGAACTCTTTTTCCTTAGAGATATTTTCTTTTAGTTTTGTTTTGAAGTCATCTACATCTGTAAATTCACCAAGTTTCTTTACAAATTCATCGTTTACTTCTGGTAGGGGAATCTCTTCACCTTCTTTGTGTGTTTCTCCAGGAGCATGAGTATGATTTTGCTGTGCATACATTTTTCTGATTTCTTCTATTGTGTCTTCTACTTGTTTGTCAGAAACCTCTTCCACTTTTAATTCTTTTGAATTTTCTTTTTTAGCTATTTTCTTATAGTCAGCAAGTTTTACTTCTGGCATTGTTGTAATAACAATCTTAAATTCTATTGGAGCACCAATAGCTATTTTAGATATAGATATATTTGGTCTACCTAAGAAGTTTATTTTTGCTTCAGCTATTATTTCTATAGCACAATCATTTATTGCAAGTTCAGAAGCATCTTCAATCAATCCAAGCTCACCAATTTTTTCTTTGAGCATATTTTCAGGCACCTTTCCTTTTCTAAAACCTGGCATTTCAGCAACAGATTGGAAATCTTTCAAGGCTTTTATCTTATATGATTCAAGTTCTTCTTGTGCGATTTCTGCTGTAATTTCCACTTCGCAATCAGGAAGCTTTTTTGTATCTTTTATCTTATATATTTTGTTTTTCATATAAAAGGCAGTTTATACGAAAAAGAGGAAAAATGCAAAGCAGGCAAATAAGAATGCGACCGCATTTTTATTTGCCGGCTTCTTCCATGGTGTTATTTTTAAGAAACTTATCAAATCAAAAAGTCCGAGGACTCACCTTTTCCCGTCGAAGACTCCTCTTCAAGGAGAGACCTCCGACTTTTTCTGCTCTGCCGTAAGCGAGCGAGGTTTCGCTTTTTAAAAATATTACGGAGCGAAATTTCTAGCAAGAAATTTCGTGAGTATAGAAAAAATACCGCGACGGCGGTATTTTTATCGTGTTTTTAAAAAGAGAAACCGAGTGAGCTTTTATTTTTTTGTGGTGGTCGATACTTCGATTGTGACAATCTCACCTGGAATTGTTGCTGTTTGTTTTGCGGAGTCTAGTAAGGCCTGGAAATTTTTCTGTCTTTCTATGCCTAGCTGATAGAAATAATAGGCACCAGCTAAAAGAATGATGACAACTATAATTGCTCCGATCATTGTTCCTATGCTATTAGATCCTTTAGATTTATCCATACTGAAATTGTATATTCTTTACAAAAAAATGCAATACAAAATAAATTAAAAACCGAGATGGATTGATTCGCTTTGCTCGCAATGACAAAAAACACCGAATTTCGCGATCGCGAAATTCGGTGTTTTTTGTTTTTCTGCTCTGTCGTAAGTGAGCGAGGGTCTTCTGTTTTGGAAACTCTCGGAACACGACGGTGTGAGAGTGAGCGAATTTTCTAGCAAGAAAATTACGCGTGTTCCAAAACCGAATACCCGAGCGAGCCTTTATTTTGATTTTTCCTCTTTGTCTTCTGTTGTAGGCTCTTCTACAAACTCTCCTTCAACGGCTATAATATCTATTTTCCAACCAGTAAGCTTTGCTGCCAAGCGAACATTTTGTCCACCCTTACCAATAGCTAGAGATTGTTGTTCCGCAGCTACTTCTACAGTAGCTTTCTTTTCTGTTTCATTTATAGATACGCTAAGTGCTTGGGCAGGGGATAAAGCATCTTCTATGAATTTCTTTGGATCTGCAGACCATTCCATAAGGTCAATCTTTTCTCCACCAAGCTCAGACATAACTGTAGAAACTCTAACTCCTCTTTGTCCAACGAGTGAGCCAACAGGATCAATGTGATCGCTCTTTGATACAACGGCAATTTTTGATCTTGATCCAGCCTCTCTTGCGATAGCTTTTATTTCTACTGTTCCGTCATTAAGTTCTGGGGCTTCTGTTTTGAATAATTCCTCTAAGAATTTTGGATGTGATCTTGAAAGTCTCAAGAATATTCCTTTTGGAGTTTCTTCTACTTTGTATAAGTATCCTCTGATTCTTTCTCCTGGGTTGTATTTTTCTCCAGGGATTTGTTCTTCGAAAGGAAGCACGGCTGTAGCTTTACCCATATCTACGAATACATTTCCTCTTTCTGTTCTTTGTACTGTACCTGTAATTATTTTTCCTTCTTTTTCTCCATATTCATTGAATACAGAAACTTTTTCTGCCTCTCTTATTTTTTGGATGATAACTTGCTTTGCTGTTTGTGCAGCAATTCTTCCGAAGTCACTCTTTTCTTCAAGAGGGAAGATGAGCTCGTCACCGATCTTTGAATCCTTCTTTATTTTCTTTGCATCTTCTATGAAGATATGATGTTCGGGATTGTAGTAAACTATTTTTTCACCAGTTTCTTCGTTTATCTCAATTTTTTCTCCATCAAATTTATCAAAACCTCTTTCTCTCTTGTAATCTTTGTTGTCTTCCTTTGGAGCCTCTTCTTTTATAAGAACAGCATCCTTGTCTACAACAAGTTTTACTTGCAAGAATTCAGCCTTACCACTATTAAGATCTACCTTTGCTTTTATTATTTGTCCTTTCTTTCCGTATTCTTTTTTATAGGCAGTAGCAAGAGACATTTCAATAGCTTCAAGCATTTTTTCTCTTGGTATTCCTCTTTCTGCTTCCATCTGTTCTATAACAGAATTTATTACTTTTAGGTCTAACATATTAGTTTTTATTAATTTTTCTAAAAAAACGGGTTCGCCTTTCGGGCGAACCAATTACTAAATAATAGTATCAAATTGCTATTTTTTGTCAATTGTTTTATAATTCGTGTATGAAAAAGAAATCTTATTTATATTATATTGATAATTCTCAAGACAGAAAGAGATTGGCACTTATTATTATTTTAGCCGCGGTTTTGATTTTGATTATATATTTTGCCTATTTCAATAGAAAAACTGCGGTGATTATCCCAGAATCTAAGCCGCAGCAATTCTTGTTAGATACCCGATTCTTAGTCTTGTATGGTAAAGTAACAAAAATAAATACAGATTCTATAAATATAGAAGTAATCAAAGAGCCAACTCTCACTGACTATTTTTTTGATAATCTTAAGAATATTGATGTGGATGTAGAAGAAAAAACAGTTATTAAAAATTTCGATACAAAAACTAAAGTATATAGTGACCTTACTTTTCTTGACATAAAAACTGGTAAATATATAACCGCTTACATAAATAACTCCACATCTTCTGGTTACAAGGCTGTGGGTTTAAAGGTGTTTAGTGAAAATATTAATAAATAAACATGAAAATATATAAAATATTTTTTTCTATAATTTTGTTTGTTCTATTATTTTCTTTTGGAACGAAACCGGTAGAAGCTACTGGTTGTATTAGGGTAGATTCAAATGGTGATTACTGGTACTCCTGTGATGGATTAAGGATAACACAAATCGCCTCTGGCCAATGGGAGGATTCCATAACAAATTTTAAAAATACAGAAACTCAAGCATCTTGGACTTATTATGATGGGTTAAATCAGATTTCAAGTAATAATACCAAAGTGTTTGCTGGAGACATAAAAATTTCTTCAAGTCCAGGAACCATAAACTATAATGGTAGCACGACTCTTTCTTGGGCATTTACAGGTCAAGATTATTGTTCAGCTCCGTGGACAGTAAATACATCAATAATTGGATCACAAACAATTTCGTCACTAGCTTCAACAACAGACTATATTCTTTCTTGTCATATGTATGGTCCAATATCTGGTGGCACCGGTCATGACTCGGGTGCTTCGGTTTTTTATAACGGAAAAATGTATACATGGGGAGGTCAGACTAAATACAGTGCTACTTCAAATTCCTTAGATATTTACGATATAGCATTAAGCCCTTGGTCTA
>CAIPUJ010000016.1 GCA_903868205.1 uncultured bacterium
ATACGAAGAGGGCTCCGAACGGCTAACTACCTAAGGCACCCTTTTTACATAAGAGTCTTCGGACTCAAAACCACTCCATTTGGAGTGGTTTTATGTTTTTATTACACAATCGCAAGTTATCAACAAACACTTGCAATAAACTTATTATGATATATAATACTTACATGTCTGCGGGACGTCAGTCCTATCTGACCAATTTGTGAGTCGGAGACAGACATACTAAAGGGCGTCGCTTATGGCGGCGTTTTTTAGTACCTCATCATCATCTAAATATTTAAGCCCTTTTCCAGTAGATGTCTCTATCATTTTTATATCTCTGTACTGCTTAGTAAACCAAGCAGGAGCAACGCTAAGAAATTTAATACTACCATTACCTTCTTGAGTTACCACGACTTTTACACGAAATTTATTTACCATAGCAACAAATCCCCAACAACGAGTAACAACATTCATCGAAACCCAGTATCCATTTCTATTTACTTTTTTATAAATAATCTCTTCATCATACTCTTGAAATGTTGTAGATATTTCAAGAATAAATTTTGCCTTCTCCAACATATCAAAGCGTAGTATTTGTGCCTTTTTATCTCTCGGCTTTGTAGCTGATGAATAAATAAGGTGATTAAATCCTTCTGAAGTAAAAGAAATTTTTTGTCCTAGGGCAGGACTATCTACAATACCAAAAGCTTTATAAAGCATACTTGCTTCCTGTTTTATTTTTTCATAGTCATTTAAACGTTCCTGTATTGTTTTTTTATCTGTCATTCGTCTTATATATTAATATGTTATAACTACAAAATCAAATTTAAATACCGAGGTCGAACCTTAAAATCTCAAGAAAGGTTCGACCTCGGTATTTTATTCTTTATACTTTATAAACTTTAAAAACTTTTTACTTTGTTAACCCTAATTCCACATAGAATCTTGAGCCCATACCACGACCGTCAGACTCTGCCCATATTTTACCACCGTGATTTTCTACAATTTTCTTAACAATATAAAGTCCATAACCAGTGCTGTTTACATTTACTTTGAGAGATTCGTCTCCCTTTCCTCCTTCAGTAAACAATTTATTTTTATCACTCTCAGAAAGTCCTATGCCTGTGTCTTTAATCACTAATAGCACTTTATCCTTTCCGTCTTTCTTTTCTGAACTTAAAGAAACTTCAACACTTCCTTTCGGAGTATATTTGAGAGAGTTATCTATAAGATTTTTTACTACTTGAGTAATTTGTGTTAAATCCGCAAGAACCTTAATTGGAGTGTTTGGTATATTATTTATAAATCCAAGTCCCCTATCTTCTATTTCTTTCTTAAAACCTTCGCAAGTTTTTCTTACAACATCTGCAAAATCAACTTCTTTCATATTGTATGTAGTCGTTCCTTTCTTAAGATTTGATGCTCCCAAAATATCTTGAATCATAGCTACAGCATTGTCGTCTGATAGAAGTCCTTCCTTAGCAGCATCTTTTAATTCTTTGGAGGCTGAACCAAAATCATCTTCAACAATCCCAGAAAAAATCATTTTACTCTTTGTAAAAAATCCTTTTAGCTGATGTGATACGAAGTGAATAAGAGATTCTTGATTTCTGTTTGCTATTTCTAAGTGTTCTCTTAGAGTGATTTCTCTTTTGACACTTCTAACAATGAGAAGACCTGAAACTGATGAGATTATAAGGGTAACTCCAACTAATATTTGATTAACCAAATTTTCAACAAAGAAAAATTCTGAGCCAACTAAGACAATTAGTGCCCATACCAAAGCCTGAGAGCCGATTAGTTTAATATCAAAAGCTTTAAAACGAACAATTAAGAAAGTTAAAAGGCTAAGAAAAACAACCATTCCTAATGGACCAATCAAATTAAATTCAAATATATTAGTAATATCAGAAAAAGACGTTGAAAAACTAAATATTGTCAGAAAAACAAAAGAGCCGATAAAAACAAAAGAATTCATCTTTCGTCTGATTTTATTTTTTTCCATAAATATAGCCGATAACCCAACTGCCACTAAAATCATTAAACAAATTACCTTTACCAAAGGAATTATATCCCAAAAATAACCATGAACGCCTTCGCATATATCAAGATCAAAATGTTTATAATTATATATACTTTGTGACAAAACAACAAAAAAACCAGTAATTAAAAGAAGAACGGTTTTGTATATTTTTTTAATACTTTTTTTAAAACAAAAAGAATATAAAAAGTAGATTGGTAATATGTAAATAAAAATTTCCGCCATTAATGCTATCATCCAGACCATTAAATTTAATGAAGCATCTATAATTATCCACGATAAAATATCCAAGATAATCCAAAAAGAAAAAGATAAAGAAAGAATTAAAAGAAAACTGGCGTATTCTTTCTTATCATGTTTATAAATTAAAAAACCTAAAAATGATGATACTATCATTATAGGAATATAAGCATAAAAAAGTAATTTTGGTATACCAGTAAAACTTACTATGCCAAAAAAATCTGGGGTGATGTAGTTACAAATAATCATTTTATAATGTCGTGTGTTTATTAATTTTAAAATCACGGGAATCAACAAAATCTTCTAAGTACTCGTTAATATACGGTGGGAAACTCCACCAAAAAAAATCTTCTTCTAAGGTTTGGTCATCGGGTAATAATTTTACAACTATTGGACTTACTCCATATTTTTCAAATATTCTCTTAAAAGACGGTAAGACGACGCTGGAAGTGAAGGCGGATTCCTTTGTGTCATTTAAGTTATCTATAAAATTTTCAAAAAGAACTCCGTGAGCAATAAAGTGTAAGAAAAATGGATAATAATAATCAATTGGCTTACCAAAAGAATGATTCCAAATAGTAGTATCTTTTTTATCACAAATAAAATTAGTTCTATCAAATAATTTCTTATAAAAATCTACCAACCTCTCACCAGTAAGCATTACCACATCCTCAATTTTTTGATTTTCATTTTTATAAAAATCAATTATTTTAATACTGGCATAATTTTCATTTTTTAATATTAGGTGTAATTTTCCTAAACCTTTCTTCTCCTCATTAATAGTCGTAAATTTATCACCAAAATATTCAAAAAACAAAGGCTTACATTTTATATATTTTGCACAGTACATAAAAAAAGTAAATGTGTTATCTGGAGACATAATGTATCTAGAAAAAACGCCTCTTGGATAATTACTGAACTCTGGTATAAAATCTTTACCTAGCTCTTCTTCTATTTGTTTCTTCAACTCAATATCATTCCATCTTTTTTTGATTTCTTCTCTTGCCTCCTCTAAAGAATAGTATTTTATCTTGTTTTTTTCCATACTTTTATATTATATCTAATAATTACAATACTACAAATTTATAATAACGGAACCAATTACCATAATCATGATAGAAATTATTTTTTGTATCAAATGTTTTTTTGACATCTTCTCTTTGTAGATATTTGGGAAGAAAACAGTAAGAAATATTCCAATTAAAAATACAAAAATGGGTTGTACCCCAGAAATTGTTAGAGTTAATGCCACAGGACCAATAATTAAAGCAAAATTCACAGCTATATTTCCTACCATAGTTAAAGATTCGCTAGCAACATTCAAAGAAATTATCTTTTTACCCTGAGTCTTTAGTAGGTTTAAAAAACTTAACCTATATTTCTTTATAAAAATATAAAATAATATCCCCATGAAAAATACACCAATATATTCCCAAAATGAAGAAATGACAAAACCGGCATCTACCGCTACAAACTTAAACAACGTCTCATAAAGGGCAAAAAGAATTGTGGAAAGCAGCATCAACAAAATTATTTTTTTCTTGAATTTTATTTTTTTCTCTTCATCAAAGTCTAAGGTTATTATAGCCGAACCACCTATAATCAATAGACACCCCACTAGCTGTATCAGAGTTAAGGTCTCCCCTAACAAAAAAAATGCAAAAATATACCCCCAAATAGGTATCAACTGAAACAAAGGTATAACTATGGAAGCCTCTTCTTCATCCAGCGCATACATATAAGGCATGATGGCAAAAACACTTAAAATACCAGTAAATATCAAAAGAGCGATGTTACCAAAATTAACATTTAGTATATTACTATCAATAAAATAGAAAATAGGTATCAAAAGACCGCATTGAAGAGTAGAAAATATCATTAAGGCACCAACATTACTACCTTCAAACCTATCTGAAAGCAAAAACTTATCAATATGATTGACTATAGCCCAAAGTATCGGTCCGATTAATGCAATTAAAAACCAACTCATTTATATCTATATTACAATAATTTGTTAGTAAAGTAAAAAACTATCAACGTGGACTAATATCATCTCTGGATATAACTTCAGCGTGATTGGCTTTTGGAACAACAATTAACTTAGACTGTGGTAACACATTGTGTATTTTAATAGCATTTTTTTTCATAAATGGTAATTCTTTAGATCCGATATAAATAATTACTGGGCAAGAAACTCTAGGAATAGAGTTTACTTCTTTTCGTCTTTTTTTACCAAAGTGTTTTAGGTTTTTTTTATCTAAAAATTTAATGGTTTCAGTAAAAATTGGCGATGGAGAATATAGTAATAATTTCCTTGGCGGAGTTTTTTCAGCAACAATAAGAGCGATAGACGCACCAAGAGAATGCCCAATAACGATATCTTTTCTGGTAAAAGATATACCCTCACACCAATCCTTAATAGTATTGTCATTCCATGTTAAATTAACAGGTT
This sequence comes from uncultured bacterium, assembly GCA_903868205.1. GTDB lineage: Bacteria > Patescibacteriota > Minisyncoccia > Phycocordibacterales > GWA1-40-21 > Bog-1340. Next base: position 4,713 of record CAIPUJ010000016.1, read on the forward strand.
TAATTCCCTTTTTAATTTTGTAGCTATTTGTATCTAAAGCAATAAAATATTTCATAAAAAATGGGTGTGTTTTTTATGCACACCCTCTTTTTTTAAACATCAAACGATCCGTCTTTGATACCCTGGACGAACACTTGCCATTCCTTTTTTGTAAAGGATAGTGTTGTATTCGTCATGTCTTTTGTATCACGAACCTGTACGGTTTTTTTGTTGCGTTTAACGGCAACACACCATGCAGTATCCGCCCATGTTCCGGGTCCGCAGACGAATCCTCTGTGAGCCTTGCGACCATTCCACTTCGGACTTGGTTTATAGCGTCCTTGCGCCACCTTACTCATTTCTCTCCTCCTTTTGGTACTATTCCAACACCATGCTGGAATTTCTACAATAATGGTACCAGAAGCTTGATTTTAAGTCAAAACAGTTGTAAACAGGTAGTTTTTTTGATAAAAACCATTAAAAACAAGCCCGCACATTGTTTTAAAAAGTTTTTTGTATTATGATTTATATGTAATGAATATTTTGTTTATATCTAGAGAGTGTATAGCTGGTAACCTAGCTATTTTACTTAAAAAGGAAGGTCATGATGTTAAGTTGTTTATTGAAAACAAACACGATCGTCAGAATTTTGATAATCTAGTAGAAAAAGTTACCTCTTGGAAAAAAGAATTAAAATGGGTTGGGAAAGATGGGTTAATTATTTTTGATGACGTTGGATATGGAAAAACACAGGATTCACTTAGGAAGAAAGGGTACAGAGTATTCGGTGGATGTGAGATGGGAGATAAATTAGAAAAAGATAGAGAGTTTGGACAGGAAATTTTTAAGAAATACGGACTAAAAACAGTGGAGCTCAAAGACTTTCATGATATTGAGGACGCTGTTTTTTTTATTAAAAATAATCCCAAAAAATGGGTTATAAAGTGTAACGATCATAGTAGTAAATTCCTAACCTACATCGGAGAATATGAATGCGGAAAAGATACAATAAGCGTATTAAAAAATTATTTTAATAATAAACATATAGATAGAGAGAAAATTACCTTACACGAAAGAATAGAAGGAGTAGAAATGGGAGTTGGAAGATATTTTAATGGTAAAGATTGGGTTGGACCTATTGAAATAAACTTTGAACACACAAAGATGTTCCCAGATGACGTTGGACCAGTAACAAGTGAGATGGGTACACTGGCTTGGTATGAAGAAGATGAAAACAACAAACTTTTTGTGGAAGTACTTAATAAACTTAAACCATATTTGCAAGAAATAGACTTCAGAGGGGACTTTGAAATGAATTGTATGGTAAACGAAAAAGGATGCTTCCCTCTTGAAGCCACAGCTAGACTAGGTACACCGATCATTCACTTACATAGTGAGCTACATATATCACCATGGGGTGAATTTATGTATGCCATTGCTAATGGAGATAAATATGATTTAAAATACAAAAAGGGACTAGGAATTGTAAACTTAGTAGCCACACCACCGTTTCCTTATGGTAAAAAGCACAGCAAGGAGACTCTATACGGAATTAACATCTATTTGGATAGGCTTTCAAAAGATGACCTTGAAAGCTTTCACTTTGAAGGAATATCAATGAGAGTAGATAAACATCACGGTCAATACTTCATATCTACGGACGAAGGATATATTGCATATACTACAGCAGTAGCAGATACAGTAGAAGAGGCTAGGCAAAAAAGTTTAGGTATTATTAAAAAAGCAGTTATTCCAAAATCTTTCTACAGAAACGACATTGGAAAAGATTTTGAGAAAAGACTTCCCGATCTTAAAAAGTGGGGGTATATAAAATAAACAAAAACAGCACTTATTAATAAGTGCTGTTTTTGTATTCACCTTCGTACCCAATTATAAGAATGCGACCGCATTCTTATAATTGGGGGCTAACCTAGGACTGCCCCAGAGAAAAAGTAACAAAGAAAGGCACCCATTTAGGATGCCTTTCAGGTCTGATATATTTAGTATAGCAAATTAAGCACCAATTTTCCAAACACCTTTCTCCAAAAAAGCTTCAATCGTTTGTCTTTTGGCTTTATTTATAAGATTTGAATGAGTTAGTTTATTGCTTTTTGCATAGTCCATAAGAGTAACTATTTTTTTGCCTTCCAAATACGCCAGTCTTTTATGATAGCTGTTTGTTAGTGCTTTTCCGACTAATTCTTCCATAATAGATGTTTCTCCCTTTTCATCAAATTCTTTAAACGCATCGTAATATTTCTTTCTATCAATAAATTTGATATTTATAGGCACAAATCCTTCACGGATAAGTAAATAATTATTTATTACACGTCCGATACGGCCATTACCATCGCAAAATGGATGTGTATATTCAAAAGCGAGGTGAAATCTTGCAATGCGTTTTATAATATTTTCATGACTAACAGAATATAACTCTGTTAGTATTTTCTCCATCCTCGGTATAACTTCTTCTGGTTTTGGGGCGATATGACTACCAACACGAACATACTCATTATCTTTTCTAAATCTACCAGCCACATCATCACGAATATTAGAAAGAAGCATTTTATGAAGTGACAAAATCACATCAAAATTAAGTTCCTGTTGTTTTGATTTTTCTTCTATATAAGAAACCACTCTGGCAAGATTTTTTGCTTCAAAAATTTCTCTTTCCGTAATATATCTATCTAAATCAATTTGTAAAAGTATTTTTTCTGTTTCTTCAAGAGAAAGAGTGCTGTTTTCAATAGCATTAGAATTGTATACTTGTTCAGCAACTTCAGCCTCAGATATTAATTTAACGAGAGACTCTTTACCAGAAAGAGCTTTATAATATCTTTCTCTTAGGGAATGTATTTTATTAAGTTTGTTTGCCATATATAGTAATTATAGTGTTTTTAACGATAATGTCAAGCAAAATCGTTAAAAACATCAAAAAAACGTCCTTTTTAACGATTTTAGTAGGTAAAACCGTTAAAAAGAAGGAATTAAACCTCTTCTGGGGTTGTAGTAGCTTCTAATGTTTCTTCTGGTACTGGAACTGACTTTTCAGAACACACTTCCCCTTCAGATAGATTCTCTGGATCACAAAATGTATAAGAGCAATCCTTTTCATTTTCTAAACAAGTAAGTTCTTCACTGCAACCAAGTTTGTCTGAGGTTTTTTCACATTCATAAATACTAGCAGCTTTTTTGCTGATCATTTTATAATCATAAGGTTCTTCTACAGGTGCAGACAAACATTCTGTATCATCTGTCGCACAAGGTTCTGATGCATAATAGAAACAAGCTTCTGTAGCAGGATCACAAGAAGTTTCTGCAACGATTTGATAATCTTTCAAAATAACAATTCTATAGAAAGTAAAACCAACTGAACCAATAATAAGCAAAGCAAAAACAATATAAAAAATCCTATTCCCCCAAATATTCTTTTTATTATTCCCCTCTTCGTTCATAGATATATTATATATTGTTTTAGAATGAATGCAAAAACACTTATCCCTTTATTTTTAAGTAAATTCATTAGATAATGTCTGTAGTTTAATTCAACCCACTAAACAGAACCCTCGTATATGCATAACAAAAATCAACAATCAGTAATATTCTCCTGTAGTCATATTTCTAAAAAATTTGACCTGATCGAAATCTTAAAAGACATATCTTTTACTATATCCAAAAATGAAAAAGTTGGCTTAGTCGGTCAAAATGGTAGTGGTAAAAGTACTCTATTAAAAATAATAGCAAAATTACTAGAAAAAGATAACGGAGTTATTTCATATTCTAAACAACTAAAAATTGAATACCTTCCCCAGATACATTTAGAAGGTGAAAAGCTTAGCGGCGGAGAAATAGCCAAAAAGATTCTCCTACCAATAATGTCATCTGATGCAGATCTATTTATTCTAGACGAACCAACAAACAACCTAGATCTTGATGGATTAAATATGCTTGAAAATTTTATTGGTAAAAGTAACAAAGCTTTTTTGATAGTCTCACACGATAGAGCTTTCTTAGATAGAATTGTGACGAAAATAGTAGAAATAGATATTATTACAAAATCATCCTATATTTATGATGGAAACTATTCAAATTATACGGAGGAAAGAAAAGCAAAAATAGAAAGACAATGGAAAGAATATGGTGATAAAATTGAAAAAACAGAAAAAATCACTGAGAATGTAGAATTAAAATCTGATTGGCTTAAGAACATAGAGTCAAAGAAAAAAGGTAAAAAGTTAAAAGAAAATGATTCTCAGAATGCACATTGGAAAAGTGCTGATGGAAAAGCAGCAAGACGTCTTAAGGTAATGAAAAATAGACTTGAAAGATTCGAGGAAAATTCAAGCGAAATAGTTAAACCAAGGCATGGATTACCTCTCAAAGTAATCTTTGATAATGAAAATGGTAGCGTTAAGGTATTTAATATAAAAGAAGTTGAAAAGAAAATTGGTAAAAGAAAAATTGGTCCAATAAATCTTTCTGTTAGATACGGAGACCGATTACATATTATCGGGAATAATGGAACAGGAAAAACCACCCTATTAAAAATGATTACTGGAGAGACTGAAGCCGACTCTGGAATAATTGAGAAAGGAGAAAATGTGATAGTCGGGTATATTTCTCAAGAAAGATGGCTTAATAGATCAGACAAAATTGTAATAGATGAGTTCTTAGAAATAACAAAGATGACAGAAACCGAAGCTAGAAAATTACTAAACAGATTTAGAATCACAACGGAAGATATTAAAAAACACATTTCCCTACTTAGCCCAGGTGAATACTCTCGTTTAATAATTGCTGAGCTTGTAGCAATTAAACCAAATTGTATTATCCTTGATGAACCTAGCAATCACCTTGATCTAGAGGCTATCGAAGAGCTTGAGACTGGTCTCAAAGAATATAAAGGTACTCTCATAGTAGTAAGCCATGATAGATACTTTGTTGAAAAAATAGGATTAAATAAAACTTTTGATTTAAATATCAATTCATCTAAAATTTAGATATTTAAAAAAATATATTTTATAATGACTAGTTTAAATTAACTCTTGCCTCCCCAACCGCCTTAATAACCTCTTCTAAATCTGGAAAATGTTTTTCAAAAATTCCATCTATATATTTTACCTCTTCCATTTTATATGGCTGAGGTTTATTTAATCCTGGGAATAGCTTTTCATCTATTAGATCAACAATCCTTTCTTTATCCCACTGTTTAATACTATATTTTTGAATCAGTTGCTCAATTCCCACATGAGTTATTTCATGAATAATAATCCCTGAAATATTCTCTTTGGGATGAGCTTTTATATTGGTAATAATTTCCCCACTTTCTGAATCATAACTTCCACCTGTTCCATATATTGTAAACTTAATAACATAGTGATCTTTTTGTTTAAAAGATCCTAACTCCTTAAGTGCCTCTACTCTTTTTTCAATTTCAGAAAATTCTGTTTTAATATAATCGGCATATTCTTTATAAAGACCTGAATCAAATTCACCAGGAATAGCAGCTGAAATATCATCCAGACTAGATGTCTCAAATATCCCCTTAGGTAATCTGAGGTTTTTCTCATAGCCATATTCTCTAAACCATGGCAATGTTTTAATAGTATCTTGAACACGTTCGATTTCGTTTTCTAAACTAAAAACGATTTCAAATATAGGCTCTCTATCTATAGACTCAAATTTATTTGTATTCATTTATAAAATCACAAATATTTTCCTCTTTCAAACTGAAAATTTCTCCATCTTTTCTCAATTTAACTTCAAACTCACCTTTTTCTAATCCTTTATCAGATACTACGATTCTCATTGGTATACCAATTAAATCTGAATCATTGAATTTTTCTCCGGCTCGAGCTTCTCTGTCATCATACAATACCTCAATTCCATTTTTTACTAATGTATCATACAATTTTTCTGCAGTTTCTTTTACTTTTGTGTTACTAGATGTTATTTCTACAATATGTACCTTAAATGGAGCTATAGAAACTGGCCAAACAATTCCTTTGTCATCTGAAAGAATTTCAACGACCGTACCCATGAGTCTTCCGAGACCGATACCGTAGCTTCCCATTATTACTAGTTTTTCTTCTCCCTTTTCATTTTTATATTTCAAATCAAAAGGTTCAGAAAATCTTGTTCCGAGAGAAAATATGTTACCTACTTCAATAGCTTTCTTTTCTACGAGCTCTTCTTTTTTTAGACCTAAGCCTTTCAAAACCTCTTCAGTGTAGACTTCCTTATTTACTACTATACCACTTTTTTCATCAATATAAATTGTATCTTCTCCAGCATCAGTAATAGCCTGAAATTCATGTGAAAATTTTGAAAAAGAACCTCCAGAAGCAAATGTTAGATGAGTTAAATCACCAATACCCGCTCTCTGAAAAACATTTTTGTAAGCTTCTTTTGCTTTTTCATAAAATTCATTATGTTCATTCTCATCTTTTGAAAATGAATATAAAGCTTTCCAATAGAATTCTCTTCCTCTCAAAATACCAGATTTACTTCTTGCTTCATTTCTAAAAATACTTTTGAAGTCGTATGGATAAATAGGTAGATCTTTATAAGAACTGATATACTGTCTAAGAATATTCGCGTAGGCTTCTTCATTTGTAAAAGAAAGGCCTACTTCCCCGCCATTTTTCAATTTTGTTTTAAACCAATTATCAACCACACTGTCATCCCATCTGTTTGATTTCTCCCATACTTCTTTATTTTGGATAATGGATGTTTTCATCTCCGTTCCACCAATTTTATTCATCTCATCACGGATTATACTTTCAATATTATTCATGACTCTCAAGCCTAAAGGTAAATAAGAATAAACCCCAGCCATTTCTTTACTTAAATAACCAGCACGAATAAGTAGATTTGCATTTTTTGATACTTCATCTTTAGGTCCCTCCTTACGAGTCTTACTTAGTAACTTTGATTGTCTCATATGGCTTAAATTTTACATTATTTTATAA
>CAIPUJ010000017.1 GCA_903868205.1 uncultured bacterium
AATCAAAACATTCTGGAATTTAGCAAAAGGTAAAAAATCTGAATTAAAAATAATTTTACTTGTATTAATACCTATTTTTAATTTACAAGCTCAAACAGAAACGCAAGCTGAAAAATTAATCAAAGCGCTGAAAGCAAAAGATTGTGCTAACGCCGAATTATTAGTAAAAAACGTTGAATCTGTTGATTATACAGACAAATCTGGCAATAGTTTGTTATTATCTGCATCTTTTTTCAATTGCAAAGAAGTTGTTAAAATGTTGTTAGATAAAGGCGCAAATTTTAATTATCAAAGGGCCGATGGAGCTACAGTTTTATTTGCAGCTTCAACCAATGGAAATACTGAAATAGTAAAGCTTCTCCTTGATAAAGGGGCAAAATTAGATTTACAAACAACAGATAAATATACTGCTTTAATTATGGCTTCCCAGGAAGGCCATGCAGAAGTGGTTAAGTTACTTTTGGACAAAGGAGCGAATTTAGATTTGTATTCTGACGATCGATATACAGCTTTATATGCAGCTTCACAAAATGGATATACTGAAGTGGTAAAGCTGCTGTTGGATAAAGGGGCAAAGATAGATACTCAAGCAACAGATGGATCTACTGCATTAAGTATGGCTTCAAATAAGGGTCATACAGAAGTGGTAAAACTACTATTAGATAGAGAGGCAAAAATAGATTTACGGGGTGGAGATGGGTCTACTGCCCTGTTAAGGGCTTCTCAAAAAGGATACACAGATATTGTTAAGTTGTTATTGGTCAAAGGAGCAAACCAGGACATACAGGCCTCTAATGGAGCAACTGCTTTGATATTAGCTTCATATGCTGGACAAATAGAAGTTGTAAGGCTTCTTTTGAAAAATGGAGCAAATCCAGATATAAAGTTCAATGATGGCAAAACAGCTTTAGATTATGCTGCAAATTCAGAAATAAAGATGCTGCTAACAGATTATAGAAAAGGTACACAGGAGAATAATCCAGCAGCAGTAATACAGCAAAAAACGAATCAACAGGTTGAGGCAGTTGGTCTACCTTTTATGCTCCCCGCATTTACACTAAATAAAAACTATGATTGCTCAATGGCTCAATTATTACAAATGATAAGACTCCCTGGGCCATCCAATACTATGTGTGTGAGATTAACGGCTCAAGAGGGAGCTACAATTATAGGTGATCCAGCCCAGATGATAGCAAATATTACAGGAAGTACAATTACAATTAATGGAAAAATTAAAATTATACCTTGTGATAAATCATCCAATGAAAAGGATATAACAATAGATGGCGATGAATTATTATTCAAATTGAACGGAGAGAATAAGCTCGTTTATATGAGTGGTAAAGGCTCAGTTACGATTGATGGTGCACGTACTGAATTTTAAACTGATATTGGATTTGCGGATAAATTTGAGTCCATTTTTTTGAGATAAAAATAATAGAGAGGAGAAAGCCATAAATCCTATAAAGAGTAGGCATCAATAAAAACGAAATAGTATGAA
>CAIPUJ010000018.1 GCA_903868205.1 uncultured bacterium
GTTGCTTTGGTTACTTCTGCAAAAGAATTTAATAATAGCTCGATAAAATTAGAAGAACAAATAGAAAAAGAAATTGCTTTATTAAATAAAAATTATAAGGATTTAGACGGGAACGCACCAGAGGTTATCATATTGGCGCACTCTCTTGGTGCCATTGCAACATTTAATGCTGATAAAACTGAAAACGTAAAGACTTTTTTATATGACCCTCCTTATGCACCAACAGCTTTAGAAAAGGCTCCGGATTTTATGAAGGGTGTTATTAATTTTTTTGATCCAAATACAAAGGAGATTCAAAAAGCTAAAGAAGGGGGAATTGCAAAAGATTTAGGTTTTAATGATTGGACAAAAGGTACTGCGGCATCACAAGATGCTCATACATTATTTAAAAACGGTGATGTTTTTGAGGATGTTAATACGTGGTTAAAAAATTTTGCAGCTGGTGAATCAAATACAAAAGAGATTCCAAATAGTGGTAATGGTGGTGGTAGTGTAGATGGTTTTTCTGCAGGTACTGATGTCCGTAGTGGTGTATCAGGATTTACTGACAAGACCATTGAAGCTACACAAAATACTGCTGATTATACATTAGGATTTGCTGGTAAGACTGTCGACCGTCTTTTGGATGTTGTAAGTTTTGATACAAGCAAAGATGATAAGGGAGTTTTTGACCAGGCTGGCAATTTAGTTAATGGTTTTTCTAATTTTGCTAATAAAACTATTGATAGTGGTCTTAACTATGTTGGCAATAGTATAGACGGTGGTATTAATTTTTTTCGAGATCTTACTAGTCCCAAAGAATCCTTAAAAGGTGAAGATAAAGGATTTACTGATATTGTTACTAATTTGTTTACTAGAGTTGTTGATTTTGCTCTTCTTGATTATGTTGATTCTAGAGTTAACCTTGCTCGTGATTTTGCCAATAATGCTTCTGATCTTGCTGTTAATTCTTTAGATAGTACTTCTGGTATCATCGGCGGTTCTATAGACGGTGTTGTTAGCGTCACGGGTAAGGCTGTCGATGGAGTTTTAGATCTTGCTGGTCTTGGCTCATCAGACGAACAGGAGGGTGATTTAAATACTGATAAAAGCGGATCTGGTGGTTTTTTTAGCTCCATTCCAGGTTTCTTTGGTTTTGGTTCGTCAGATAAAGAAAAAGAATCTAGCTCAGATACCAATAAAGAAGAAAGCGAATCAGACAAGGAAGAAAGTGGGGGTGGTAATAGCGGGGGCGGTAGTCTCACAGAAGAAATCGGGAGAACTCTTAGTGGTATAACTGGTTTTGCCGGTGATCTTTATGATGGTGTAGCAGATATCGCTGGTACAGCTTTTGAAATTACAAGAGATGCTGCAGAATATACCCTAGATCTTGCTGGTAAGACTGTTGATGGTATTTTGGGTGTCGTTGGTTTGGGTTCACCAGACAAAGAAAAAGAATCAGGTTCAGATATCAACAAAGAAGAAGGTGAATCAGATAAAGTCGAAAGCGGATCCGGTGGTTTTTTTAGCTCCATTCCAGGTTTCTTTGGGTTTGGTTCGTCAGATAAAGAAAAAGAATCTAGCTCAGATACCAATAAAGAAGAAAGCGAATCAGACAAGGAAGAAAGTGGGGGTGGTGGTTTTTTCAGCTCAGTTAAAGATTTTTTTGGTTTTGGTTCGTCAAACAAAGTAGATGAAGGTCTTAAGGATATAGCAAGCAATTTCGATGAACAAAACAAAAGAGATAAAGAAATTGAAGACTACCTTAATTTAACTGACGAACAAGTAGAGAAAATAGATAAGGGTCTAGGTAACTATTTTGGTGAGGTAGATGAGAAAAGTCAAAGATATAAAGACATTGAAGATTATCTTAATTTAACCGACGAACAAGTAGAGAAGATAGACGGTGGTCTCAAAGATTCTTTCGGTGAAGTAGATAAACAAGATAAAATAGATCAGGAGTCTAAAAAAGATTTTGGTGATATTAATACTATAAGTACTGAATCCTTAGATGATTTTATTGATAGGTATTTTGGTCAAATTATTGATTTAAATGATTATTTAGATAATATTCAGAATGGTTATGTAGATACATCTCTTGGAAATTATTATAATGATATTGATAAGCTGGACAAAGATTTAGTTGAAAATATGGGAATCACAGTTTCTAGTCCGGGGTTCATAGTACCTCCTGAGGATATGGGCATTACAGTTTCTAGTCAGGGTTTTAGTGATGTAGATAAAAATAATAGAATAGACCAAGCTCTAGAGGATTATTTTGAAAGGGTTGATTATGTAAATAGTTTGATGACATCTTCGCAAGAAGAAATACAGGAAAATTGGGAAAATTTGTCCTCTGATGAACAACATGCTCTATATATGAATTATTATGAAAATGGTGGTAATATGGCAAACCCATTTAATGATCCAGATTGGGAAGCGGGAGATGGAAGTAGGCTAAGAGATGGCCTGCCGACAGCTTCTGAACAGGAAGAAATACAGGAAAATTGGGGAAACTTGTCTGATGAGGAAAAAAGTTCTGCATATAAGGATTATTATGAAAATGGTGGTAATATGGCAAACCCATTCAATGATCCAAATTGGGAAGCGGGAGATGGATACACTTATAGAAATGGTTCAAACATGGCTAATCCAGATAATGATCCCGACTATGAACCAGGAGATGGAGCTAATGAAAGAGCTGAGATTGAAGCATTTATGGAACGTATGTTTCAAGAAATGTATTATCCAGATTCCTCCGGAACCAACATGGCTAATCCAGATAATGATCCTGACTATGAACCCGGAGATGGAGCTAATGAAAGAGCTGAGATCGAAGCATTTAATGATCGTATGTTTCAAGAAATGTATTACCCAGATTCTTCCGAAACCAAAACGACTGAACCTGAGGATCCTGAAGAGCCAGCTGAACCTGAAGATTCAGGAGACCCAACTGATGAGTGGATGTGGATATAGATATGGACGATGTTCTAAATGTTTTTTTAATTCTTTATAAAATACTCAAAAAGTGATATTATGCATATTAATATGAATAATATAAAAAATAATTTAAATAAGCCTAAACTTCCTATTCCACCAAAAGGGAAACTTCCAAAGATGATTAAGAAACCTTCCAAGGGTCCACTTTCTGTATTTAGTAAAATACTAAATGCGATTTTTATTTTACTTTTGATTTCCACACTTTATTCAATGGTTTTTACTGGAAATCCCAAGAAAGATGAAATATCTCTTTCCCAACTTGCAACAGACATATCTTTAGGGACAGTAGAAAAAATAACTGTAAAAGGAGACAGTCTTTCTATTACATACTTAGCTACAAGTACAGCAACTGGTACCAAAGCGATAATCAAAGAATCAAGAAAGGAGGAAGGAGTTGCCCTTACTCAAACGCTTTCTAATTATAAAGTACCTCAGGACAAGCTTTCAAAAGTAAATATTGATATAGGAAGTGATACAGGCTTTGGTTTCTGGTTTCTAAATCTCGCTCCGTTTTTAATTCCACTACTTTTAATTGGTGTATTTATTTGGATGCTCACAAAACAAGTAAAAGGTGCTGGTATGCAAGCGATGTCTTTTGGTCAGTCAAAAGCTAGAGTGATATTGCCAACAGACAAAAAACAAAGAGTGACTTTTGCAGATGTCGCTGGTGCAAAAGAAGCAAAAGAAGAGCTTGCTGAAGTCGTAGATTTTTTGAAAAATCCTAAAAAGTTTTTAGATATTGGCGCAAAGATTCCAAAAGGAATTTTACTTATGGGTGCACCAGGTACAGGAAAAACTCTTCTTGCTAGGGCTGTAGCTGGAGAAGCTGGAGTAGCATTCTTTTCAATCTCTGGTTCAGAGTTTGTAGAAATGTTTGTGGGTGTTGGTGCTTCTCGTGTAAGAGATTTATTTAAGATGGCAAAAGCGACAGCTCCAGCAATTATTTTTATAGATGAAATAGACGCTGTGGGTAGGGTGCGTGGTGGAGGAATGGGTGGGGGAAATGACGAAAGAGAACAAACGCTAAACCAAATACTTGTTGAGATGGACGGTTTTGAACCGAATGTAAAAGTAATTGTTATGGCCGCTACAAACAGACCAGATGTTCTAGACCCCGCGCTTCTTAGACCCGGAAGATTTGATAGAAGGGTTACGATAGATTTACCTGATAGAAATGACAGGGAAGCAATACTCAAGGTACATTCAAAAGAAAAACCTTTTGCAGAAGATGTGAATCTTAGGACTATAGCAGAAAGAACTCCAGGATTTTCTGGTGCAGATTTATATTCTCTTATGAATGAAGGGGCGATACTTGCCGCAAGAGAAAGCAGACAGAAAGTTTCTCAATTTGATCTCATACGTTCAATAGAAAAAGTAATGATGGGTCCAGAGAGAAAGAGTCATATACTTTCAAAACAAGAAAAGAAAATTACTGCATATCATGAAGCTGGTCATGCTCTTGTTTCTTCGCTTCTTACCTATGCAGATCCAGTACACAAAATTTCTATTATTTCCCGTGGAAGAGCTGCCGGGTATACTTTACACCTACCATTTGAAGATAGAAAATTACAATCAAGGAAAGAATTCCTAGATGATATTGCTGTCACTCTTGCTGGATATGTTACAGAAAAAATGATTTTTGACGATCTTACTACTGGTCCGTCAAATGATTTACAGGTATCAAGTGCTCTTGCGAGAGACATGGTTACAAAATATGGTATGTCAGATAAGATCGGTCCAGTAGCTCTTGAGGGGGAAGGTGGTAGGTCACTTTTCGGAAGAGGAGTAAATGACAAAGAATATTCTGACAAGGTAAATGCGATCATAGACTCAGAGGTTTCTGAAATAATAGATTCAAATATGAAGAGGGCAGAACACATTTTGAGAGAACATAAAAAGGCTCTTGATGCTATAGCGAATAGGCTTGTAGAAACAGAAACAATAGAGAGAGAAGAATTTGAAAAACTTTTAGTTGCAAATGGGATAGTACCTAAGAAAAAAGAAGATATAGAGCATCTTGATTAA
>CAIPUJ010000019.1 GCA_903868205.1 uncultured bacterium
ACAATAGATACAGATCTTACAGCATTAAAAATTGCTACTGGTACTGAGATCTTTGGAATACAAGGAACATATACAGGACCCACTTTGGAATGGTCTAGTGACCAAGGTTCAAAAACATGGAGTGCGGCTGGTACTGCTTGTTCGGATTTAGGAACTGGCTGGAGACTACCCAATATTGCTGAGCTTATGATAGCTTTATCAAATTCTTTTTTGACTGGCGGTTCGACACTTCCTGGCGGTTTTGCAGAGTACGCGTACTATTGGTCTAGTACTGAGGACGGTAGCGACTATGCGTGGAGCGGCTACGGCGGGAGTGGCAACGTCTATAACTACAACGACAATAAGGACAATGAGTACTCTGTCCGTTGTGTCCGCTAGCATTTCTTGACCCCTTTATTAATTTAATTATTTATTCCCCCTTTTTATTTTCTGAAATAAAAAGGAGGTAGACCACATAGCAACAAATGGCAAAAAGCGACAATTTACCGATATACAATAGTGCTTTTTCTCTTTTAAAAAATTTGCATGAGAGGGTTCCGAAGTTTAGTAAATTATATAAATATGGTTTGGGGGAAAAGGTTCTAGTATGTGGAATGGATATAGTTTTGTTAATCGTAGAAGCAAACAATCAAAAAAGTAACTACACAAGAATTTCTTCAATAGAGAAGATAATAAAAAAGACAGATGAACTGATGCTTTATATTAGATTGGCAGAAGAATTAAAACAATTTAATTCTGCGAAAGCATATCCTTTTTTGGTAGATAAAATATGTGAGATTTCAAGGCAAAGTGCGGGATGGAAGAATACATACCTTCCCCAGAATTATAGGCAAGCTATGCCTGTAAGCGTGGGAAAAGAAATGCCACCCCTTACTCCTCAAGTATAAAATTATTTGGGGGATAAAAAGATATCATATCCAAGTTGAGGGGAATTTAAAAAGGACGGTTTTGCAGAGAACACGAACTATTGGTCTAGTACTGAGAACGATAGCGACAATGCGTGGAACGGCAACAACGAAAATGGCAACATCAATAACAACAACGACAATAAGGACAATGAGAACTCTGTCCGTTGTGTCCGCTAGCACTTCTTATTCTATCTCGCACTTTGTTTTGAATATTCATTATGACAATCTTCACTTTTGAAAAATTATACAAAGCATATAAGGATTGTATAAAGACAAAAAAGAACACAACAAATGCATTGAAATTCGAAATGAATCGTGAGAAGAATCTTTCTAAACTACTTTACGATTTAAAAATAGGTAAATACGAAATATCTAGACATATTTGTTTTGTAATAAAAGAGCCTTCTCCCAGAGAAATATTTGCAGGAGACTTTCGGGACAGGATAGTACACCACTTGCTTTGTAATGAAATACAGGCACTTTTTGAACACGGCTTTATAGAAAGCTCGTATGCAAATAGGAAAGGAAAAGGAACGCACAAAGCGGTAAAAGAATTGAAATTTCACTTGGTAAGGGGTGGAAAAGATAGGCAGAAGCTGTATTTTCTGAAAATGGATATTAAAGGTTTTTTCAGAAACATAAACAAAGATATTTTGTGGAGTATTGTAGAAAAGAAAATACAAGAAAGCGAGGGAGATACTAATTGGAAAAAGGAAGTATTGTGGCTTGCGAGGAAGATAATATTTCATGACCCAACATCAAATTATATATTTAAGGGGAAGAGAGAAACGAGGAATTTTATATCAAAAGAGAAGTCTTTGCTTTTTGGAAGTAAAAACACTGGATTACCAATTGGGAATCTCACAAGCCAATTTTTTGCAAATATTTATTTGAATGAATTAGACCATTTTGTGAAAGATGTATTGGGATATGATAGGTATATACGGTATGTAGATGATTTTATAATACTAAGTGAGAATAAAGAAAAGCTGAAAGAAGCGGTGGACGAAGTCCACCGCTTCTTAGAATCTAATTTGAAATTATCTTTGTGTAAAAGCAAGACAACACTACAGCCTACAGAAAGGGGGATTGATTTCTTGGGGTATTTTATAAAACCGAGCTATACACTAATAAGAAGAAAGGTGGTGGGGAGATTTAAGAAGAATATATCTGTTTATCAAAGAAATAATAGAGAACAGGAATCTTTTTGTGCTTGTGTGAATTCGTATTTCGGACATTTTATACATGCGAATAGTTTTGGGTTGAGGAAGAAATTTGGCGGAATAATAAAAGACAAAGTATTTTGTTTGGATAAAGATTATAGAAAAATAAAGGTGATATAATATAAAAGTATGGAAATTAAATATATAGATATTCACTCCCATCTCGGTTTTGAAGACTATGGTAATGACGTAGGAGAAGTAATAAAAAGAATGCATGAGAATGGTGTAGCTACTATTACTATTGGTACTGGCTTAGAAAGTTCTAAGGAAGCTGTAAGAACTGCAGAAGAAAATGAAAATATTTGGGCATGTATTGGAAATCATCCAGATGAAAATTCTAATGAATCTTTTAATGAAGAAGAATATGAGAAACTTGTAAAAAGTTCCAAGGTTGTAGCCATAGGGGAATGTGGTTTGGATTACTCAAAATTTTCTGGAGGCGTCAACGGAGGTCTCTCCTTGAGGAGGAGTGAAGCGACGGGAAAAGGTGAGTCCTCGGTTGACTCTATTGAATTAATTAAAAATAAGCAAAAAGTAGAATTTATAAAACAAATAGAGTTTGCTATTAAGCATAATAAACCTCTAATGCTTCATATAAGAGACTCTGGTAAGGGTTCTAAAAGTTTTCTCGGAGGTGGAACCTTGAATCTTCAAAAAGGTTCCTCCTCGGAAAAACTTTCTTCTGCTTATGATGACGCATATGAAATCCTTAAGAAATATGAAGGGAAGGTGAGAGGTAATTTACATTTCTTTACTTCAAATATTACAAATGCAAAAAGATTCATCGATCTTGGTTTTACTACTTCTTTTCCAGGGCTTATTACCTACATGAGAGATTTTGATAAAATAATTAAAAATATTCCGCTTGATAAGATCCATGCCGAGACGGACTCTCCATATGTTGCACCAGTGCCCCATAGAGGAGAGAGGAATGAACCCACATATGTAATAGAAATGTATAAGAAAATAGCTGAAATTCGTGGGGAAGATACTGAGGGTGTTAGATTACAATTGATAGAAAACGCAAAAAATTTATTTAACTTATAATTTAAGAAGTTCGCCATGGCGGACTTCGGAACTCTAAGCATTTGCTTATTATATTTACGTTCTTTTGCATTTCTCTCTTCATTAAGCTATTATTTGCTTAATGGAAACTAAAACCTTAATAACAAAACCAAGTGAAGACTACGAACTCTTAGATTCTGGAAATGAAGAGAAGCTTGAGAGATATGGTAAATATATTTTAAGAAGGCCAGACCCACAAGCTTTGTGGAAGAAGCTTTTACCAGAAAGTGATTGGAAAAATGCCAATGCGTATTTCTTTCGTGATAGTGATAGACAGGGTTGGAAGAAAAATTCAGAAATGCCAGATGAATGGCAGATTTCTTTTGGTGATTTGAAATTCAATATTAAACCAACCGCTTTCAAACATACCGGTGTATTTCCAGAGCAAGAACCAAATTGGAATTGGATAAAAGAAAAAGTTAAAAATGCAAATAGACCTGTAAAGATTTTAAATCTTTTTGGATATACTGGTGGTGCTACTATTGCTGGTCTTTCTGCTGGGGCGGAAGTGACACACATAGATAGTTCAAAAACATCTTTAGCTTGGGCAAAAGAAAATGCAGAGACTTCAGGATTGAAAGATAAGCCAGCAAGGTGGCTACTTGATGATGCTAGAAAATTTGTGATGAGAGAAATAAAGAGGGATGTAAAATATGATGGAATAATAATGGATCCACCTTCTTTTGGTAGAGGAGGGAAGAATGAGCTTTGGAAAATAGAAGAAGATTTTCTTGATCTTTTAGATTCTTGTGCAAAAATACTTTCAGATAAACCGATTTTCTTTTTGGTAAATGGCTATGCTGCAGGATATTCTGCTCATGCTTATAAAAACGCGCTTGCTCCGGTAGTAGAAAAATATGGTGGTGAAATAGAAATAGGGGAGCTTACTATTGAAGAATCAAAATCTGGAAGACTTCTACCTTGTGGTATTTTTGCTCGTTGGTCTTCTAAATAATTTTAATTGATATGATATTAGACGGTAAAAAAGTCCGTGATTTTTTGGCGGAAAACATAAAAAAAGAATTAAACAAGATTGGTCAAAAACCCAAGCTTGTTATTCTTCAAATCGGAAATGACGATAGATCTTCCGCATATGTAAAACAAAAAAAGATTTTTGGAGAAAAACTAGGGTTTGAAGTTGAGTATGTGCAGTTTGATAAAAAAGTTTTGGAGAAGGAATTAATTTCCAGAATTAATAAATATAATGAGGATAAAAATACAAACGGAATAATTATTCAACTTCCTCTTCCTAAAAATCTAGATACTTTAAAAATTATTGAATCAGTTTCTCCAGAAAAAGACGTTGATGGATTAAATTCAAAGAATTTGAGATTGGTACTTGAGGGTAGAAGCGGGGGTTTTATCCCAGCGACCACAAAAGGTATTTTTTCTCTATTAGATTTTTATAAAATAAATATAGAAGGCAAAAAAGTTGTTGTGATTGGGAGATCTTTACTTGTGGGTAGGCCTACGGCTTTAATGTTTTTAAATAGAAACGCTACGGTGACTGTTTGCCATACAAAAACAAATAATTTAAAACAAGAAATTTTGAAAGCTGACATAGTTGTTTCTGCGGTTGGGCATCCAAAGCTAATTAAAAAGAGTTTTGTTAGAAGGGGGCAGATAATAATAGACGTTGGTATTACAAAAGTTGGAGATATCCTAGTTGGTGATGTGGATTATAAGGCTGTAAATAAGCTTGTAAGGGCCATAACTCCTGTTCCTGGGGGTATTGGACCAATGACGGTTATTTCTCTCTTCGAGAATCTCTTGTTGGCATATAGAAGACAGAATTCTTAGTGTGATATAATAGTAAGGTTAGCGATAATTATATAAAAATACTTGTCCTGTTAAAAATTCACGCACTATTAAATTAAAATTAACAGACATTTAACAAAATTATCAAAAATAAGTCGAATAGATTATAAGTATTTAATTTTTAATTAGGATGGAACCAAATAAATGTATGTGTGCAATGTGTAGTCATAAGTGTGCTGGAAAGATTGCAATGGCGATTGTGATTATTATCTCTCTTTTTGTTGTTGTAAAAATAGTAAAGGATATGAAGGAGTTTAAATATATAGGTGATAATGCAGTAAGAAACTCTATTACCGTAGCTGGAAAAGGTGAACTTATGGTAAAACCAGATGTCGCTAATATTTCTTTTTCTATAACAGCTGAAGATATGGATGTATCTAAGGCGAGTGATGTTGTAAATAAAAAAATAGCAGAGGTTGTTGCTAATCTAAAAGCTAATGGCGTATCTGAAAAAGATATAAAGACAACAGATTACAATATTTATCCTAGGTATGATTATCTAAAAGACACCAGTATGTATTATTCTGGTAAACAAGTACTTGCTGCGTATGTTGTTACACAGGGTATTGAGTTGAAAATAAGAGATTTATCAAAAACAGGTAAAATAATTACAGAACTTGGTAAATTGAAAGTTACAAATATGAGCGGTCTTACTTTCACAAATGATAAATATGATGATTTAGTAAAACAAGCTAGAGAAACTGCTATAGTTCAAGCAAGAGCAGAAGCAAAGAAACTCGCGAAATCTCTCGATGTAGATCTTGGAGAAATTATTTCTTTTTCAGATAATAACAATTCACCAACATACTATGCTAGGGATATGATGAAGGTATCCGCCGCTGGAATGGCTCCACAAGAAGCTGTGATTCCAACAGGGGAGAATAAGATCGTTTCAAATGTAAGCATTACTTACGAAATCAAGTAAATAAAGGTTATGAAATGTATGTAAAGAGGGCGGGGCGCGAAGCGCCCCGCTAGAATTCTACTTTGAATTGCAACACCTCTCATAAACCTCACTGGGCGTTTGCCAGGAAAGAGATTTCCTTGGTGTGTGATTCATTTTCCACACAACTTTGTTCAATTCTCTTTGACTAATAGTAGCAAAGTCAAAACCC
>CAIPUJ010000020.1 GCA_903868205.1 uncultured bacterium
ACAATAGATACAGATCTTACAGCATTAAAAATTGCTACTGGTACTGAGATCTTTGGAATACAAGGAACATATACAGGACCCACTTTGGAATGGTCTAGTGACCAAGGTTCAAAAACATGGAGTGCGGCTGGTACTGCTTGTGCCACATGGGGAGGAAGATTACCAAAATTAGGAGAAATTTTAAATGCTCTATCACAGCAATTTGTTGAAGGTGGAACTTCTGGTCCTGGCGGTTTTGCAGGGGACACGATCTATTGGTCTAGTACTGAGGTCGATAGCGACTTTGCGTGGTACGGCTACAACGGAAGTGGCTACATCCTTAACTACGTCGACAGTAAGGACTTTGAGTACTCTGTCCGTTGTGTCCGCTAGCATTCTTTCAACATAGTTTTTATTCAATCATTCTTTCTAAAACCCCGCGGTACTCCGCTGGGTTTTGTTTTGTCTTTGCTAGGGACGAAGCAATCCATCCCCGTTTGTCATTCCCGTGAAAGTGGCCTGCCCGCCTTTTATGTTTGTTTCTCAGAATACCTACTATTTTTTACAATATTCTATATAAACACATTATTTAGTTTGACTTTTTTCTTTCTTCTTGCTAGTATTGCTCTCACGAGCTTTTAAAAGCTTTTATTTAATTATGGCTAAAACATCAGTAATCGCAAGATCAAAAAAGGAACCAAAATTCGCCTCAAGAGTGGTGAGAAGATGTTTCCGTTGTGGAAGAAAAGCAGGTTATATGAGAGACTTCGATATGTGCAGAATCTGTTTTAGAGAATTCGCTAATCAGGGAAAAATTCCTGGAATCAAAAAATCATCATGGTAATCACTGACTCAATAGGAGATTTAATAATAAGACTTAAGAACGCAAATAGAGTAGGTAAAGAATCTATTGTTTTACCCGCATCTAATTTGAAAGAAGCTGTTGCGAATGCTCTTATGAGAGCAGGTTTTGTGGGTGCTGTTTCAAGAAAAGGTAAAGATGCAAGACAACTTGAAATCTTACTGGCTTACAAATCAGACAAATCACCAAAAATAAACGAAGTAGAAAGAATTTCAAAATCATCAAGAAGAATTTATAAACCTTCAAAGGAAATAAAATCTTTCAAGAATGGATACGGCTCTATCATACTTTCAACATCAAAAGGTATTTTATCAAACAAAGAAGCTCTCAAAGACAAAATCGGTGGAGAGGTGATGTTTAGAATTTGGTAATATTTTATATATAATTTATGTCAAGAATTGGTAAAAAAGAAATAGTAATTCCAGAAAAAACCGAAGTTATAATAAACGGTAGCGTTGTTACTATAAAAGGTAAGGAGGGTGAACTTTCAAGAACTTTCAACAAAAACAATATTACTATTGAAGTTGTAGATGGTACAGTAAAGCTTACTCCTGTAAAAGATACACTAGAAAACAAAGCTCTTTGGGGTACTTATGCTTCTCATATCATAAATATGATAGCGGGTGTAAATAAACCTTATGAAAAGAGACTTGTAGTAGAAGGTATTGGATACAAAGCAGATGTTTCTCCTACAGAAATTACTTTGAAAGTAGGTTTTTCTCACTTAGTAAAAAAGCCAATTCCAGCAGGTTTGAAAGTTTCTTCAGACAAGGGAGTTCTTATTATCTCAGGTATAGATAAAGAGCTTGTTGGTAGCTTTGCATCAGCAGTAAAGGCTGTAAAGAAACCAGAACCATATAAAGGTAAGGGTATAAGATTTGAAGGTGAAGTTATAAGAAGAAAGGAAGGTAAGAAAACTGCATAAGATTAAAATATTACTATGAGCAATACAAAAAGTTTAAATATTAAAGTAAGACACAATAGAATCAGAGCTAAAATCTCTGGTACTTCAGAGATGCCTAGACTTTCTGTTTTTAGATCAAACAAAAATATCTATGCTCAAGTAATTGATGATAGCAAAAATGTTACTATTGTTGGTCTTTCTTCTGAAAAAGTTACAGGTAAAGGTTTAATGCAAAAAGCTTCAGCACTAGGAAAAGAAATTGCAAAGCTTGCACAAGAAAAAGGTATTACAAAAGTTGTTTTTGATAGAGGAGGATTTTTATACGCAGGTAAAATAAAAGCTGTTGCCGATGGTGCAAGAGAAGGCGGTCTTAAGTTTTAAATAATATTATGGATACAGTAGTAAACAACAAAACAGAAAATACAACAGCTCCTGTGGCGGGAGTTGCACCAAGACAGTTTGCCGGAAAGACATCTTTCTTTTCAGGTAGTTCAAACAGTGCTACAAGTACAAAAGGTGCTTATGCCCCAAAGGCTTTTGGTGATAGATCAAAGAATC
Organism: uncultured bacterium; assembly: GCA_903868205.1. Taxonomy (GTDB): domain Bacteria; phylum Patescibacteriota; class Minisyncoccia; order Phycocordibacterales; family GWA1-40-21; genus Bog-1340. The sequence continues at coordinate 2,304 of CAIPUJ010000020.1, forward strand.
CTAGAAAGGCTTTTGCTGGTGGAAGAGGTGAAAGAGTAAAACCAGAATTTGATCAGAAAATTTTAAATATAAGAAGAGTTACTCGTGTTACAAAAGGAGGTAAGAGAATGAGCTTCAGCGTAGCTCTTGTTGCTGGTAACAAGAAAGGCTCTATCGGCGTAGGTACTGGAAAAGCGGGAGATACAGCAGTTGCTATTGATAAAGCTTTCAGAAGTGCAAAGAAGAATATGATAAATCTTTCTTTGACAAAGACTATGTCTATCCCTCACGATGTTTGTGCTAAATACTGTAGCGGAAAGGTATTACTTATGCCTGCTCCAAGCAGAGGTATTTCAGCAGGAAGCGCTGTTAGAAGTATTTTAGACTTAGCTGGTATTAAAGATGTATCTGCAAAAATTTTATCTTCTTCAAAGAACAAATTAAACATTGCAAGAGCTACTTTGGATGCTTTGAAAACTTTCAGCAAGAAAGGTGTGAAAGCTCCAGCTCCTGTAATTGCCGAAGTAAAAGCTGAAGTTAAAAAATAAATTTAAATAACATGCAATTTAATAATCTAAAAAGAAAAACAGAAAACAGACCTACAACTCTACTAGGAAGAGGAGGAAAGAGAGGTAAGACCTCAGGAAGAGGAGGAAAGGGTCAAACAGCTAGAGCTGGTCACAAAGCTAGACCAGAGATGAGAGACACTATCAAGAGACTTCCAAAGCTTAGAGGATATGCTTTCAAGAGCTACCAAGCTAGACCTGTTATTGTAAATGTTGGAGATTTAAATTTACTTTTCTCAAATGGTGATGCTGTAAATCCAAAAACAATTGTTTTGGCTGGACTTGCAGAAATGTCAGCAAGCAAAAATCCTGTAATAAAAATTCTTGCTGGAGGTGAAGTAGACAAGAAATTAGTTATATCAAATTGTACAGTTTCAAAAGAAGCAAAAGCAAAGATAGAAAAAGCTGGAGGACAAGTAAAATAATTCACCCAATAAAATAAAATGAATTTCTGGAGTAAAATAAAATTAATTTTTGCGGACAAAACTCTTAGAAGCAGAATAATTTTTGTTGCTGGAGCTCTGTTTGTATTTAGACTTTTGGCTACTATTCCTATACCAGGAGTAGACAAAGAAAGATTAATAAACCTTTTTTCTGGCAGTGAGTTTTTGGGCTTTTTGAACATATTCTCTGGTGGAGGTATGAGTAATCTTTCTATTGTGATGCTCGGAGTTGGTCCATATATCACCGCATCTATTATAATGCAGCTTTTGACAATGATGTCTTCAAGGCTCAAAGCTATGTATCAAGAAGAAGGGGAGATTGGCAGAAAGAAATTTAGCCAATACTCAAGATTCCTCACTATTCCTATAGCTGTAGTTCAGTCTTTTGGTTTCTTAACTTTACTTGCTAAATCTGGAGTTTTGTCTCAAATGACATCTTTGGATATGTTTGTAAATATCATGGTCATTACTACTGGCTCAGTGCTTTTGATGTGGATAGGTGAACTTATGACAGAATTTGGTATTGGTAACGGAACATCTATGATTATCTTTGCTGGTATCGTAGCAAGTTTACCTATGGCTGTGAGTCAACTCGCACTTACATTCAACGTTTCTCAAATCCCACTTTATATAATACTTACTGTTGTAGCATTACTTGTTATTTACGGAGTTGTGTTTATCACAGAAGCAGAAAGACCTGTTCCTGTAACTTATGCGAAGAGAATAAGAGGTTCAAAAGTATTTGGAGGTGTTTCTACATATTTACCACTTAGAGTAAACCAAGCTGGGGTTATTCCAATAATCTTCGCTATGTCTATTCTTCTTTTCCCTCAAATGATTTTCAAATTCTTGGCTACAGCTGCCACAAATGAAACAGTAAAAAATATTGCAACTTCTCTAAATGATTTTGCTTCAAATGGATGGGTATATGGAATCTCATACTTTATACTTGTATTCCTTTTTACATATTTCTACACAGCTGTTACTTTTGATCCAGATCAAATATCAAAGAACTTACAACAAAATGGTGCTTTTATTCCAGGTGTAAGACCAGGACAATCAACATCAGAATACTTGGGTAAAGTACTTACAAGAATTACTTTGGTTGGAGCATTATTTCTTGGAGGCATCGCAGTTTTACCACTTATAGTAAAAGGTATTACAGGAATCACTCAGATTGCTATTGGAGGTACAGCTATCCTTATCGTCGTTTCTGTTGTTATCGATCTTATCAAAAAGATTGAAGCGCAGATAACAATGAGAGAATACTAAAATAGTTAAAAGTAGAAAGTTTTTAAAG
>CAIPUJ010000021.1 GCA_903868205.1 uncultured bacterium
GCTATGCCTTCGTAGTTCAATGGATAGAACAGAGCTCTTCTAAGGCTTTGATGTAGGTTCGATTCCTACCGAAGGCACAAAAATAAAAACCGCTTTAAGGCGGTCTTATTTTTGTGCCTTCGAGCAAGCACCTTGAATGGTGCTTGCGTGTAGGAATCGAAGCCCCATCGAGCATATTTTATGAATGATAATGAAATAAAATATCCGATGGCGGATACTGTCCATGTAATGGAAGATTTCCTACCGTCGTCGGTCTTTTACTTCGGGGAAGGGGACCTGAAGTAAAAGACTCTTGTTCTACTATACTCAAGAACAGTCCAAAACACTGTTCTTGGAGATTCTGTTATGCATTTAAATTAAAAAACAGCCCTTAATGCTGTCTTTTAATTTTCTATTCTATTTATTTTACTTATTCAAATCTGAAAGTAGTCCAGCAGGAATTTCAATCGCAATTTCATCAACCCCTATCTTACCTTTCAATTGAGCGTCTGAAACTTTTTTAGATAAATTTTTACCGATAATTACGAAAGAGTCGTTTTCTGTTTTATAGATTGCTGGACAAGCTGCAATTCCACAACTGAATGATTTTAGTGTAATATTTTGAAGTTTCATAGTATCATATTGGTTAATAACTATTAATATATAAATTGTACAACCTACAGACTTTTAATGCAATAAGCTTGTGTTTTAACTCATTTAAGTGTAGTTTGATATGGGTTTTAGTGTTCAATAAAAATAAGGAGATGGTATGTCTAAAGAAGAAGTTTTGTTGGCGAAAGAGATTTTTGAAAAAACTCTTGAACTGATTAAGATTACTTTAAATGGAGCAACAGTAATGTTGCCAAATGAAATATTAGCTAAGATAGCTGATGATTCAGATTGGCACCGAACCAGAATCGGCTACTCAAAATACAAAAGTTTTGTGTTGGTTACTATTGGTAAAAAAAGATGGGCGATTGCTTTGGGGGAAAAGTATGGTCAATATCCAGCTGCTCCATATAACTGCGATTTGGCAGTTATAAAAATTACCGGTAACAACGTAATAAAAATTGTCCAGGAAGGTCTTGGCGCGGATTACTTTCAGAACTCTATTTTATTTGCCATGGCTAAGGGCAGTCTAGGTTTTATGGATGGTTCTAGTGTGGCAAGAAGGCTATTCCAGATTTTCCGACAAGAATCCATAGGGAAATTTGTCGGACAGGGGCTGAAGAAGAGCCATGAGTTCATTGATCCAAGCACTCTAGACTATCTAGTAACTGAGGAAATAAAATACAAAGAAAGCTTTATTCCTTTTCTAAAGGATAAAATAATCTTAGTCCTTAGTGAGCAGTAAGTTAAAACCCCGCAAAATTGCGGGGTTTTGTTTTATGTGGGCGGTACAGGACTTGGTCACAAGTATTTTTCTGCTGAAAAATCTCGCGACCCTGGCTCGGCTCGTCAGCTTCCGCCTTTCTCGTCCTTGTATCCAATAATAATAAAAAAGCCCGCATAGAGCGGGGCATTTTATTATTATGTGGGCGGTACAGGACTTGAACCTGTGACCTTTCGCGTGTAAAGCGATTGCTCTACCAACTGAGCTAACCGCCCAACTTTTTGTATGATAACTTATATGGAGCATATTATCAAGCTTATTGTATTATTAGAACCTATGTGATACACTTACATACAACTATATTCACATGAAGAAAGATAAGAAAATAGAAGCTATTTATTTGAGAGGTTTAGGTCAATCGATTAAAGAAATTGCCCGTACTTTAAAAGTTTCTAAGTCTAGTGTTAGCTTATGGGTTAGGGAGGTTAATCTCACAAAAAAACAGAAAGATATTTTATTACATAGAGGACAAAGTGGTATTGTTTCAGAAAAGAGAAGGACAACCCGCTTGTTTAATGAATTAAATAAAAGGAATCTTATAATAAATAATTCAAAAAAGGATATTGATGTAATACCTGATTACGGGTTGAAGATTATTGGTGCTATGTTATATTGGGCAGAGGGGAGGAAGCGTGGTGCAAGAATGGTGGGTTTCTCAAATAGTGATCCAGACATGGTTAAGATCATGATGAGATTTTTTAGAGAAATTTGTCAGGTTCCAGAGACTAAATTTAGAGCGCATATACATATCCACTCACATCTTTGCGTTAATGATTCTTTAAAATATTGGTCTTCAATAACAAAAATACCGACTAAACAATTTTATAAAACATATTGTGTACCAAGTATCTCAAGTAAAGGGAAGGCTGATTCACTACCAAATGGAACATTAGATATAAGTGTATGTGATGTTGGGCAGTTTTTAAAAATAATGGGATGGATAAAAGGTGTAACAGAAAAACTTATAAATTAATTATTATGAAAAAATCCAAATTTCCAGAAATAGAAGTTTTATATGAAGACAAAGATGCAGTGGTCATAAATAAACCATCTGGTCTTGTCGTGCATCCTGATGGGAAGTCAGAAACAGAAACTTTGGTTGATTGGATATTAAAAAAATACCCAAGAATAAAAAATGTTGGTGAACCTATTATTCTCGAAGATGGAAGTAAAATATTAAGACCTGGTATTGTACACAGAATAGACAGAGATACTTCAGGTGCAATTATAATTGCAAAAAATCAAAAGGCCTATGAATTCCTAAAGGGACAATTTAAAGCCAGAAAGGTTTACAAGGTATATCATACTTTTCTTTATGGTTTACTTAAGGATGACAGGGGAATGATAGAGAGGCCCATTGGTAGAAGTCCTGCGGATTTTCGTAAGTGGTCTGCTCAAAGAGGTGCGAGAGGAGAGCTTCGCCAGGCGACAACATATTTCAAAGTTCTTGCCAGAAAAGATGATATTACTTTTGTTGAAGCTGTGCCAAAGACAGGAAGGACACATCAAATCAGAGTGCATTTTAAGGCTTTAAATTACCCTGTGGTTCAAGATCTTCTTTATGCCACACCAAATCTATTAGAAAGAGAGAGTCAGGCTGGTTTCAAGAGGCTTGCTCTTCACGCAAAAGAATTAGAAATCAAACTTCCTTCGGAAAAGGTTATACATATAAGTGCTCCATATCCAAAAGATTTTCAAAAAGCAGCCAAGTATTTTCTGGAAAAAACGCTTGCTAAAGCAGTCTGATTATGTTAAATTACAAATCACTATGGAATTAAAGAATATAAAAGTATCTTCAGTTGATATGGAAGCAAGAAAAACATTGGATATGAGATCTGGTGACACTATTCGTGTTTGGCAGAAAATCCAAGAAGGTGAAAAAACAAGACTCCAAGCCTTTGAAGGTATTGTTTTGGCATTGAAACATGGTAAAGAAAATGGCGGAACATTTACAGTAAGAAAAGTTGTAGACGGCGTTGCTGTTGAAAGAATCTTCCCAATATACTCTCCTGCAATAGATAAGATAGAGGTTTTGAAGAGAGCACAAATCAGAAGAGCAAAACTTTACTACATCAGAGAGAAAGCCGCTAAGGATATCAAGAGACATATGAAGAGCGAAATTTTAAACGAAAGACAGAGTGGTAACACAGATACTTCAGAAGCTAAGAAAGCAAAGGCTAAAGCAGAAGAAGCTACAGAAACAAAATAGATATAAATTAAACCCCGCCAAAAGCGGGGTTTAAACTTGAAAAAACTCATTTTTAGTATATGATTCCTTCTATGCTCGGGTGATGTAATTGGTAACCATGTACGCTTGAGGTGCGTATGCCGTAAGGCGTGGGAGTTCAAGTCTCCCCCCGAGCACCGTTATGAAATTTTTAGGAAAAATTTTTGGATTATCTTTAATATGGTTTGGCGTATGGGCCTTTTTTATAGAGGTTCTACAAGTTCAAGGTATTGATTATACAAATCACTATGTCATCACTACTGTATTTTTCATGCTTGTAATTACAGGTCTTTCTTCTGCTTTCAAGAATCAGATAAGCACTTTTGTAGAAAAATTTACTCAGAGGGATTTGCTCATGGTATCTATTTTCTCTGCAGTAATGGCACTTATTTATTTCTTGGTGAATACTTTTGTTATTAATCCTTTGGGTATAGATGTTTCAACCTATCCTTTCCTTCTTCGTATGCAGGAAAGTTTTTTGGTTTCAAAAGCTTTTGAAATAATGTTTCAGCAAACATTCTTTATTATTTGTGTTTATTATTTGTTTAATAAAAATGTTGCTGGTTGGAAGAATATTCTTTCGTTTGGTATTTTTACTCTCGTTCTTCATATACCAGTGTTACTTGTACCAAATTCAATGGGGAAGACTCTTCTTCTTTCATCGTTCTTTGCTGGAGTAATCTTTTCATACTGTATTACAAAGTTTAAAAAGGGTTTCCTATATAGTTTCTTTATACATTACGCTTTCTACGTATTATTAGGTGCTGCTTGGTGGCTAGGATTCTCAGAATATGTTTGTTTCTTAATTTAGTATATAATTCACCCACTAAAGTTTTTGCCAATGTTTGTTAAAAATTGGTGTTTACATACTTGGTTTTTGGTTAGAACTAGTATGATATAATGTTAAATAAGTAGTCGAAACAAACATTTTAATTTTTATTGGCAAAAATTTTCTAGGGTAAATAAATATTATGTTTTACACAAGAAAAGGTGATGATGGGAAGACGGGTTTTTTTTGTTGTGATCAACGCTGTTCAAAGAGCTCTATTATAGGGGAAGCTCTTGGTACATTGGACGAAATAAATTCTTTCCTAGGAATTTGTAAAGCGAAAGTTCGTGAACATGATTTCTCTGTGTTAGGTCACGAAGCTCATGAAATTATTCACACAATTCAAGAAAATCTTTTTATAATCCAAGCTCAGGTGGCAGGCGCAGACAAAAAAGTTTTAGATGAAAAGGTTTCTGATATAGAAAAGATTATAGATAAGATAGAAGCTTCGCTTCCACCAATAAAAACTTTTTTAATTTCTGGGAGCACAGAGATTTCTGCTTTATTTGATTTTGCTCGTACTCTTGCAAGGCGTGCTGAGAGGCGTGTAA
>CAIPUJ010000022.1 GCA_903868205.1 uncultured bacterium
GATATCGACCCTTACAGGGTCAGTACACCTTTTCTGTTTTCTGTTCGTGAGTACACTCCAGAAAAACTATCAAAGGTTTTCGATTCCTACACGCAAGCAAAGCAGTTTGCTTGCTCGGGCGCACAAAATAAAAGACCGCTTAAAGCGGCTTTATATTTTGTGCGCCCGGTAGGAATCGAACCTACGACCATCTCCTTAAAAGGGAGCTGCTCTACCGACTGAGCTACGGGCGCATTACATTAATTTAACTTAAAAAAATGCTAACAAAATATAACAAGAAATTATTAAAAAGTCCAATTTTTATTGGCTTGCTATTAACTATTAAAGTATTAAAATTAGTCTTTAGGGAGGTGGTTCTATGTGTACAGGTGTAACATTTAAGTCTTGTGATGAATGCGATCATGATGAATGCCCGGGCAAGAAAGGTGTTTTTGATGATCCGTCTAGTGAAGGGACACCTTTTGTTTGTCCGCGTCAGCACAAACAACACAAAACGGTTTTAGCTACCGTTGCGTTTATTCCCCACAACAGTGGGTAAACAAAACCCCGTGTTTATATACGGGGTTTTTATTTTTTATAATTCCAAAATAAATTTTTCTAGCGCAACAAAGAAATCGATATTTCCTCTATGAGCTTCGTGATACATTGATACGAGTTTTTCTGCAAGTAATTCCAACTCCCCTTCTTTATTATAGTTTCTAGAATAATCTTTTGCTTTTTGAAATGGATACGGCTTCATCCCCGCTTCGTCTGCGCTCTTACTTTTCTTAGCAAGTAACATACTTTTTATCTGCCAGAAAAATATTCCATGTACTTCCTCTGCTGGTACTTGTTCTGCTAAAGCATCTTGGTATAAAACCCAGAGCTCTTTTTTGTTTTTCTCGCCTAATACGTTTGAGAATTCAAAGAAATCTATCTTCTCCCCTTTTAGAGCAAGCTCTTCTTTTTTATTTAATTTTTTTTCTGGTTTTATAAACTCTTCTACTTTTTCTGCAACTTTTTCAACCTTTGCGAGTCCCGCTTTATCCATCTTGCCTTCAGCGAATATAAAAAAGTTTTCAGATTTTGCTAAATCTTTTATATTTTTTAATATTAATTCTTTATTATTTTTGTTTTCAAAAGTTTTATAAAAATATACAAGGTATTTATTATAGAAAAGAGCTTGCGTTCCTACGAGTTCATCTATTCTTTCTTGAGAGAGTTCTTCGGCACCTATTCTAATAAGAGTTGCATCAGAATGTTTTTTAAGAGAAGAATCTAGGGCTGAATTGGCCTTTTTGCTAGCTTTTTCTGTATCTGTGCCGTAGTAGAAATAAATCATATGATAGTTGAAAGTAAAAAGTTTATAAAGTTTGTAAAGAAAATTATTTAAGAAGAATTAAAGCGCTTCCAACTATCGCAGCCGTTTCTGCACGTAATACAGGATTACCCAAAGAAACAGATTTTATGTTTTTAGTCTTGAAATATTCCCTTTCTTTTTCACTCCATCCGCCTTCTGGTCCGATAATTAGCCCAATTTTATTTGCATCTATATTTTTTATACTTTCCCCATCAAAATCTAATACATAAAGATCCCCGTCGAAATTTTCAAGAGCTTTTTCTAATTGTAATGGTTCAAATACTTTTGGTACTGTGGTTCGGAATGATTGCTCACTCGCTTCTTTAGAAATTTTCACCAATCTTTCTGTATTTAAATCTTTTTTCTCACTTCTTTCTGAAATTATCGGATGAAAAGCAAAAGCACCTATTTCTGTACATTTTTGTACTATAAGCTCAAAATTATCTTTCTTTATTATCGATTGGAATATATGAAGTTCTGTTTTTGATGTATTTTTATTTTCAATTTCTCTATCAATTACAAGCAACGCTTCTTTTTTAGAAAGAATTTTAAAACTTGCTTCAAAATCTGATCCTTCTCCATTAAAAAGAATCACTTTGTCCCCCGCAGAAAGTCTAAACACTTTCCCCCACTGATTTAAAAGCTCAGCATCTTCTACTCTGATTTCTTTTCCGATTTGTAATTGCTCATTTATATAAAATCTGTGTAAACGCATAATTATTTATAGTATATAGCAAATATTGGTAAGTATAAAGAGAAATTTGATTTTGTACTTTTACTGTTGTATCCTTACTATATATGAACTTAATACCAACAGTTATAGAAAAAAGTCAGTATGGAGAAAGAGCTTTTGATATTTATTCAAGACTTCTTAAGGAAAACATCATTTTCTTGGGTGGAGTGATAGATGATGAGACAGCAAACATTGTAATTGCTCAGCTTTTATTCCTACAATTTGAAAATCCAAAGAAAGATATTCAGCTTTATATCAACTCCCCTGGTGGTTCTGTTACAGCAGCTCTCGCAATCTTAGACACAATGAATCATGTTAAAAACGATGTTTCTACTGTTTGTGTGGGACTTGCGGCTTCAGCGGCAGCACTTTTGCTTTCTGCTGGAAAGAAAGGAAAGAGATTTGCATTACCAAATTCTGAAATAATGATTCACCAACCTATGGGTGGTGCACAAGGTCAGGCTTCTGATATTGAAATAACAGCAAGACAGATTTTGAAATTAAAGAGTAAATTGAACAAAATGATGGCAGATCACACAGGTAAAACTCTTGCACAGATAGAGAAAGATGCGGATAGAGATTACTATATGTCAGCTGATGAGGCGAAGAAGTACGGGGTGATTGATAAGGTGATATAAGATTTAGTATGAGGGGTTAGTATAAGTATTTAGTATAGAGAAAAAATAAATAAAACAAAATACAAAAAGGCGGTTTTGCTTCGCA
>CAIPUJ010000023.1 GCA_903868205.1 uncultured bacterium
GACCTCCGACTTTTTCTGCTCTGCCAGTAAGCGAGCGAGGGTCTTCTGTTTTGGAAACTCTCGGAACACGACGGTGTGAGAGTGAGCGAATTTTTCAGCAGAAAAATTACGCGTGTTCCAAAACAGAATACCCGAGCGAGCCTCTATTTTATCTTTCCCGCCCAAATCCCATCTATCACCTCTTTACCTTGAGCTTCAAACCCTGGAGCTATTTTCATTGCTTTCTGTACTTCTATAACAGCAGAATTTTTATTACCCGCCTTCAAAAAATCTGAGGCGTTCAAAAGATATGCTCTGACCACTTTTTCACTACCTGTTGTTGCGGTCCATAAAAGTTTCTTTGCATCTAACTCTTTACCGTTCCTAATCAGGGCTGAAATATAATTCATCTTCCCTTCTTCATAAGCAGGCACCAAGTCATATGCCTTCTTTGCGATTTCAAGAGCTTTTGTATTCTGACCAAGATTTAATAAACAATCAGTAAGTTGAAAAAGCATAGTTAATTTGTTTGGAGAAAGTTCTACAGCTTTTTCTAAATAAGGCAAAGCCATTTCATATTGTTGCAAACTGCTCAAAAATCCACCAACAAAGAATTGATACCTCGCATCATTTGGTGTTTCTTTAATCTGTTTTTCTGCCTGAGCCAAAGTCGCATTTACAAAATCTTGTTTGATTTTCATATCTACACCATCCATAGAAACTATTCTTGGAGTAAGACTCAACATCTGTTCAAGTATTTCTGGATTCGCAAAAGTATTCTGATTTAATGCTTTTTGAAAATATTCCAAATTTTTTGCTGGACCTTCTTTCTGTTGTCCCATAGATTTTATAAGACTCAAGTTTGCTATGATTGGCTTGCAGTTAAAATACCAAATAGATACTCCAAGTGTCACTATTATAAGTGGCAAAACAACATAATTTGCTAATTCGCTACTTACACCAATTCTCTCGTCTTCTTTTACTTTGTGTGGAATTTCAATTTCTTCTGTATCACTAGCATGTAAGTAAGCAAGCACAATAAAAAACAAAATATAACTAGAAAGATTATCAAACACAAAAAGATTTTGGAAGAAATATGCAGCAAGCACACCCACCAAAAGAGCAGAATCTATAATACCGAGTTTATTTCTTCTCTTCCAAATAAGCCAAAGCGCAGCCACAAAAATTCCAAGATAAGAAATAAGGCCAAGCAAACCACCAGCTATCAGTACATCTAATGGAGTATTGTGTGCTCTATCAAACCATTGTTCTTGATCATACATTCTGACATCATAATATTTGTTAAAAACATTATTGAATCCATCTTGTCCCCAGCCGAGGAGTGGTTTTTCTTTTACACCTTGCATGGCCATCCCCCATACATATTGTCTTGCTACTCCTTTACCAGCCAATACATCATTGAAAGAAATGGAAGCGAATCTACTAAGTATGACACTATTCTTTACAAAAGAGGTATCTTTAATAGCAAAAAATCCTGCTATAACAAGTAAGATAACAACAATTCCCCCGATAGCAGTATTCTTCATTAATTTATTTTTCTTTTCAAAAATCGCAATAAGTATAGAAGAAACAAATACACCGCCCATAAGTCCGAGTACCACACCCCTTGTTCCCGTTCTCAATATTCCCCAAACACAAAGTAATGCCAAGACAGCGTAGACATAAGTAAGTGGATCTTTCAATATTTCCAAAAATTGTTTTTTACTATTAATCTTTTTTACTATTACATCTTTATAAACCAAAATTAAAGCAAAGAAAAAGTTAAACATAAAATAAATTGCCACATATATTGGATTCCCAAGAGATACAGATGCTCTTTCTGGATGAGTAGTTATCCATTCATTATATACGAGTACCATCATAGCAATACTTGATATGAGAGACGAACGGAAGAACCAAAGCCAGATCTTTTCTGTCTTCATTACAGAACCAGCAACAAGAAGAAACATAAGTAAGTGTATCAGGGTGACCCATCCGTCCATTCTTTCAAAATTGCTCCAAAATGCTTTTGCTGGATTTATAGAAAAGAAATCTGCTATAGCCATTATCAAAACAAATACTCCAGTAGTTAGGGCTACCCAAGAAAACTTCGGCCTATATTTTATATTTACAAAAGCAAGATATACCCAAGTAGCGAAAATTAATTCTATAATTATTCTAAATGCAAAGTTTTTTCCTGAGATATAAGGAAAGAACATACTGTTAGCTACATAAAACGGTATTATTAAAAGCGCCCATATTCCCACAAAAATCTTCCACTTAGCTATATTTTTTATATCCATATATTTTATTAATTTATTTTTCAGACGATTTATGGTTTAATCATTTTCAGGTTAAATAGTTTATAAAAAGCAGGGATTCCTTATGAAGA
>CAIPUJ010000024.1 GCA_903868205.1 uncultured bacterium
AAAACCTGTGTTTCCTAGATATGTAATACCTGACCTTATTTTACTTGGAGTTAGACTTGATTTTAATATAATAAGCTCATCATATATCTCTGAGATTGTATGCATACTTTCTGTTGGGGTAGATGAAACGGGAAAAGTATTATTATTAGCCGACGCTCTAACAGAGTTTTTTACAAGATCATAAATATCATTTAAAGAATATCCTTTTGCTACTCCTGATGCTCCTGTTGGTATAAGTGAGGAAGAAGATGCTGTTGTTGTAGCATAGTTTTGGTTTGGAACACCATAATCTCCCACTACTCCCAAAACTTCAAATCCCGTTTTTATATTTTCTTGTTTTATTAGATTAGCTAATAAAGCATAGATTTCACTTGTTGAACGTGAAGTAGTAGCTGTAGGTTCTGTTGTGGTAGATACAGAAGAAGATGGAGTAGATGTAGCTCCTGTAGTTATTAAAGTATAGATATCATTTAAAGAATGAAAAGTAGATTCTGTTGTTTGTTTTGAAGGGGTAAGAGAATGAGTAGCAAAAACAATACTAGTTATTATAAAAATAGAAAAAAGAATAATACCTGTAGAAACTAAAAGTTTTTGGGATTTCATTTCTACTATTATAGCTTCCTTATTGGTATATTGGCAAGGTGTGGATAATTCTGCCGAATGAATTTAGAATGTAGAATATTGAATATAGTATACAGAGAAACGATAAACAAATTTTCTGTCTTTGCGAGGATGTCTGCCGACGTGGCAATCCAGAGATGGTTTGTTTATAGCCTACTAGAAAAATGCAAGCAATATAATTATTGTTAATAAAAAACCGAGGCGGAACCTTTCTTGAGATTTTAAGGTTCCACCTCGGTTTTTTTAGTTCTAAATCTCAATTTCTCTCTCATTCTCCGAAACAAACTTAAAATTTATCTTCAAATGATTTTCTGGTAAAGCTTCTATTACCCTTTCTGGCCATTCTATAAAAATAATATTGTGGGGATTTTTAGAAATACTTTCCCAACCAAGTGCATGCATCTCTTTTGTAGATTCTAAACGATATGCGTCTATGTGTATGAGATTATGATAAAAAGGATTTTCTAGGGAGTAGATTTTTTCAATAACAAAAGTCGGGCTTGTGATATCTTCCTTGATACCAAATATTTTTGCTATAGCTTGTGTGAAAGTTGTCTTCCCTGACCCAAGGTCTCCATATAAACCAACAATAGTCGCCTCTTCAAAAGAAGACAGAGCAAGCTTCTCCAAAAAATCTTTGGCTATTTTTTCTGTTTCTTCTAAAGATTTACTTAATATCTTCATGAATAAGATATTATCACAAAAAGAAAAATTGGGAATAAAAAAAGCGAAGGGTTAAAGTCCCCCTTCGCCTTGTGCGCCGATAAGATTACCGGCGGCAGCCTTGTGTGTTTAATCCGCAACCTGGCGGATTTGGTGTTCTTACTGGAGCATTACGAGACCCCCAGTTGCCTCCGCCACGACTTGTATTCATATGATATCCCCCACCGTAGCTATAATAACCCGATGAGCGAATTTCATAGGAACCACCTGAACGATCCGTGTACTGTATAAGGTCATCCTGCTTAACAGGCTCTACCTCAACAATCACTCGCGGTGCGGGTTTACAAACTTCAACACTCTCGTTATTGATAATCTGGATTCCTCCAGGTGGCGGCGCAGGAAAAACTTCTTCTTCCAACACTACCGTCGTTTGCTTTACCGCAACTGCATGGCGCTGTACGTCACAAAACGTATGCTCCAGACACTGTTGTTTAGGTTCTGCGATTAGTAGCTTTTCGGTCTTTTTAAATCCACCAAAGAACCACACCACAGCAAGAACCAAAACCACAATCACCAAAATATTTCTGGTAATTGCCAAACTTTCATTAAACGTCTTCATAAAAACTCCTTTCTGTTAGTTTTTGAAGAATCTATTTAGTATTATACACCCATAGGTCTTACTTGTCAAGCAATTTTGGTAATGTGTACACACATTTGGCACTTTTTAATAGTATTAATATATGAGTATAAATAAAAAAACCGCCTTGCAAGCAAAGCGGTTTTTAGCTTTTTAAGGGTTTAGAACCCCAAAAAACCACGAGATACACTGCCGGATTCATCAACGATGAGGTTAATACCCCCTTCGTATTTAATAACGAAGATTCTACTTACCACAGAATTATAATCCACTCCACGAATTCGTAAAATGAAGTTCGCAGTTGCCACCATGGTTTCTTTTCCTGTGGACTGGTCTGTACGATACGCCACCAAGCGATATGCCTTTTCAAGACTAGCTTCCTGAGACACCGTCATAGACAAAAGCTGTGATTGATTAGGCAGAAGACATCTCTGCACTGTAAAACCATCTTCGATGATTTTAACCCTATGCGATGTCTCATTAACGAAATGAACCGAATAATTCGGTGGAGGATGCCCTTCCTCATTTGGAAGAGGAAAAGTGCACCCAGAAACCAAACACGCAACAACAGCCGACATAATAACAAAGAACTTCTTAAACATTTGCATCTGAACCCTCCTTTTTCTGTAAATTGTGTAACTTCCTAACTCTTAGTATTATACACCCAAGGAATCTGTTTGTCAAGGTATTTTTTAGATATAAAAAAGCGGGGTTTTATTCCCCGCTTTGAGCCCAAAAGCTCTTTAATGATGGCGTCCGTCATGCTGCCCTTGTGGAGGTCGACGATAATCACCATGTCCGCCATGATGACTGCCGTAATTTCCAAACGTAAACCATACTGATTCCTGGCGATAAACAGTCGACGGGTACATGTACCCAACAAAAACCTGCTGATCTTGATAACCCATGAATCTTCCACAGGCATCATATACGGGAACTCGTCTGATTTCATACTGAGGAATGGGCCCTGATTCTACGTATCTTGGGGAAGCATTGATAGAAAAACCCCAAGAGCCTTCCGCACAGGACTTTGGCGTCCCCCAAAATATACACGAGCACACAACAATGAACAAAATAGTAGTTTTCATAATTTTTTCCTTTCTTTGTTAAAACCTGAAAAACCACTTTCTGTACTATTATACTACATATGATTTGCCTGTCAACCCCTTTTTGTGGTGTAATATTTATCACAGAAACACACTTTTAGGCAACAAAAAAGCAGGGTAGATTCCCCCTGCTTTGAGCCGAAGCTCTTTACCATTAATAATAACGATAATAATGGTACTGGTTATGATAGTGATAATTACAGCCTGGCCGTACTATCACTACCGGTGGTGCTGGTCTACGAATAACAACAGGTCCTGGTTCTTCGTACATCACACAGGTACATCCAGAAACCATAGTCATGACAAACCCCAACATAATGAACATTCCGATCCTCTTCACAACAAACCTCCTTTTGTTACGGTTATGATATAAAACCGATTCAAAAATACTGTAGCACAAAACTTTTGTTATTGCGAGGAGGTATGCCGACGTGGCAATCTAAAAAGACTTGCTCGAGGAGAAACCTTTTGCAGTCAGAAAACAAGATTTCCGAGGAGGAACCTTTTTGGAGATTCAAGGTTCCACCTCAAAATCTTTAGGAGAGACCTCTGACTTTTTAAGGTTCCACCTCGAAACATGTGGATAGTAGATAAATAATTGTGGAGAAAAAAGTTTTTAAATGTTATTATACTGCCATATGGTAGTCTTTGATGAAGATAAACAAAATAAACGCGTTGAAGAAATGCGTAAGATTGAAGAAGAGGATGTTGCTCGCCTTCTTGCAAATAGATATGGGCTCAATTATATAGACCTTGGCCCAATACCGATAAACTCAGATGGTTTGAAGCTAGTCAGTGAAGAAAATGCTCGTCTTGGAAATCTTGCTGTATTTGATATGGTAGCAAAGAGAATTCAAGTCGCCGTGCTTTCTCCTAAAAATGAAAAAACTGAAGCAATAATAAAAATGTTAGAAACAGACGGCTACTTCCCTACTATGCATATGGTTTCTAAAGCTAGCTTAGAAAAAGCTTGGGGTAGATATAAAGATATTTCTTATGCATCAGAAAGTAAAGCCGGAAGTTTCGATATTTCAAATGAACATGTCGTAGAACTTACAGAAAAAATTAAAGTTGTCCAAGATGTAAGAAATATGGCAAATGAGCTCAACGGTATCAAGCAAGCCTACAGAATTTCTAAGATAATGGAAATTATGCTCGCTGGATCACTAGCTCTCGGCGCATCTGATATTCACATAGAACCAGAAGAAACAGAAGTCAGAATGAGATTCAGACTCGATGGTGTTCTTATAGATATAATCAATTTTGATCTCCCTACATATTCTTTAATTCTTTCTAGAATCAAATTACTTTCTGGTCTTAAACTAAATGTAAAATCCGAAGCACAAGATGGAAGATTTGCTGTAAAAATAAAAGATAGCGAAATACAGATCAGAACATCTGTTCTCCCCGGTGCATACAACGAATCTATCGTTATGAGGCTTTTGAACCCTAAATCAATTGCAGTGCCACTTGAAAGCTTGGGTATAGAACCACGTACATTAAGTGTGTTACTTGAACAAATCCAGAAACCAAACGGTATGCTTCTCATCACTGGTCCTACCGGATCTGGTAAAACAACCACTCTGTATGCATTCATGAAGAAAATAAATTCTCAGGATATTAAAATAATTACAATCGAAGACCCTATCGAATATCACTTGGCTGGAGTCGTACAAACACAGGTAGAAGATGACAAAGGTTATACTTTCCTCGCAGGACTCAGAGCCGCTCTTAGACAAGACCCAGATGTAATCATGGTCGGAGAAATCAGAGACAATGAAACAGCCGGTACAGCTATAAATGCTGCTCTTACTGGTCACTTAGTTTTCTCTACCCTACACACCAATAGCGCCGTCGGTGCTTTCCCTAGACTTATAGATCTCGGAATAAATCCTCAAGTTATAACTTCTGCTGTGAATGTTGTCATGGCCCAAAGACTTATAAGAAAACTTTGTGTTGATTGTAAACAAGAAAGAGTTGCAAGCGAGAAAGAAAAGAAAATTATAGCAGAAACAACAACATCAATAGATGACAAGACATACTTGGACGGTGTTCAAATAGAAAAAGTTTATGAAGCAAAGGGTTGCCCTAAGTGTAATGGTACTGGATACAAAGGTAGAGTCGCTATTTGTGAGGCTGTTCTTGCAACAAAAGAAGTTGGTGAGATTATTACAATGAATCCTAGTGAAGAAAGCGTAAAACAAGCAGCAAGATCTCAAAATATTTTAGATATGAAGCAAGACGGAGTAATAAAGATACTTAAAGGTATCAGCACCTTCGATGAGCTCGGTAGAGTCATCGACCTTGAAATAAAAATCTAATTGTGTTTTAAATTTTTTGGTGCTTGCATAAAATTTAAAAGAGAATAATATAAAAATAAACAAGCATCACCTCTTCGGCAATGCTTGAATAGAAGTTCAGAACATAAATCTCTAAACAATACTTTAAACCTGGCGGTAAAAAGTTAAATTAGTCTTTAAGGATAACTTCAGCAATATTTCCGAAGAAATAAACCAACGTGTCCTTGAAAAAAAACTCGTAAATTCTTGCGAATATAATTGTTTAGAGATTTATAACCTGAACGAATTATTAAGGAAACAAAAAAGCCCGTCATTTAGGCTCTGGAGACAGTATAGCATAAATAAATATAATGTCAAGCAAAAATGATAATAAAATTACAGATTCCGAAAATACCCAAGAAATAAGCCCTAAAATTACAGATACAAAATTTCTTGATCAGACACTAAGACCAAATTCTTGGGATGAATACATTGGTCAAAAAAATATAAAAGAAAACTTAAAAATACTTCTCACTGCCGCAAAACAAAGACAACATCCACCTGAACATTTACTTTTTTACGGCCCTCCAGGTCTTGGAAAGACAACTCTCGCACACTTAATAGCACACGAAACACGTGCGCAGCTTAAAGATACCTCTGGTCCTGCAATAGAAAAGGTTGGAGACCTCGCTTCAATACTTACAAACCTTTCACCTGGCGATATTCTTTTTATAGATGAGATTCACAGATTAAATAAAGCTATTGAGGAAGTCCTCTACCCTGCTATGGAGTCTGGTGTGCTAGATATTATTATTGGTAAAGGTCCAAGCGCAAGAACAATACAACTCGAGCTTCCAGCTTTCACACTTATAGCCGCAACAACACGTATCGCTATGCTTTCTGCACCACTTCGCTCTCGTTTTTCTGGAGGTGTATTCAAATTAGATTTTTATACTGAAGAAGAAATAGGAAAAATCATAGAGAGATCTTCAAAAATATTAAATGTTGAGATAGATGGTGAAGCAAAAGAGGAAATTGCGAAGAGAAGCAGATCTACTCCAAGAACAGCCAACTATTTATTAAAAAGAAGTAGAGATTTGGCTCAAATAAGAGAACAGAAGCTCACAAATGATATTGTAAAAGAATCTTTGGAGATGCTGGGGATAGATAATATGGGATTGAATGCTGTGGATAGAGCGATGCTCAATGTGATTGAAGATAAATTCAACGGAGGTCCAGTAGGGCTCAATACTCTCGCTGCTTCCCTTTCAGAAGAGCAATCAACAATAGAAGACGTATACGAACCATATCTATTACAACTCGGATTTATAGAAAGGACATCAAGAGGAAGGGTGGTAACAGACAGAGCAAGGAAACATTTATCTAAAAAATAAGGAGCGAAGCGACTATATTTTTGATAATCCCGTAGTGCTTTTTGGTATCTTTCGTTTTTTATATTATTAAAGCAAAAATGTAATATCTAAAAAAGATAATACCCGTAGTACGAAATTGAGGAACTTCCATAAAAAACAATACCAAAAACTTACTATCGGGATGGGAAAAAAAGTGATATATTTAAATTAATTATAAGCCCGAGTTAAACCCAGTGAAATATGTCCACAAGGCTGGACATTTCACGGGTTGGCGATTTTAAAAACTCGCCCTACTCGTTAATAAAATCAGCCATGAGCGGACACAATAAATTTTCAAAAATAAAAAGACTCAAAGCTAAAAATGATGCACAGAAAAGCAAAGTTTTTACAAAGATTATTAGGCTTCTAACAGTTGAAGCCAAGAAAGCAAAAGGAGATATTAATGCCCCTGGTGTACGAGCTGTTATACAAAAAGCCAAGGAAGCAAATATGCCTAGTGACAATATTGAAAGGGCTGTAAAAAAGGCTTCGACTGATAATAGTGCAGACATGGAAGAAATCACTTATGAATCATATGGTCCAGGAGGTATCGCTGTCATAATAGATGTACTTACAGACAACAGAAATAGAGCTGCGGGTGAAATCAAACATATTCTTTCAGACAATGGTTCTTCCCTAGCGACTCCAGGAAGCGCTTCTTGGGCATTTGAAAAAACTATTGAAGGTTGGGTTCCAAAAACAACGATGCCAATATCTGATGAAGATGCAGAAAAATTGGAAAAACTACTTGATGCACTAGAAGATAATGATGATGTGCAGGAGGTTTATACGAATGTGGAGGAAGGGGTAGAAGAATAAAAAATAAAAGGGCTCGCAACAAGTTGCGAGCCCTAACTTTTAACCTGACACAAAAGGTAACAGATTTTTTTCAAACTCCATTATTTTGTAAACCTCTTCCATTTTTTTGTAGAGGTCCTCTTTTTCTTTCGTGGCCTCTTCAAAAAATACTCCGAGATATGAAAACAAAGACCTCGGCTTTGGACGCCATACATATTCATCAAACCAGTTAACAGTAATCTCTGGATAATCCACCGTCAACTTATATATCGCGTAGTCATTTCCCTGTCTTTCAAATCTTATCTGAATATCCATCAAACGACCTTCCCGACTTAAACCAAGAAAAGTAAATCTCCTGCTGTCACCGCGCTCCGCTCTGTCAATTAATTTGAAAAAACCTTGAGTTTTAAGCCATAACTGCGCGTCGTGTATGTCTGGCCTATGCAAATTGTACAAACAATTAGCCCCCAGCCAATGAATACCCTCAGTGGTATAACCCAGCCCACTAAGTGTGATCTTGTCCAGAAACGGCTTTATGAGAGCCACTCTGAACTTAATCAACTCTATCCAGTCTTCCGTTGTGATTTTTCTTTTACCCATCAGTATTCTTACGCCAGCGCCATTATCAGAAGGCATACCTTCTCCTTTTGTTATTTGTTATTCCGCAGGGCGCACCCTTTGGAGACTTGTATCTAAATTAACATTAGCTCCTTTGTAAATTTTGTCAAACAGATGACATTTTCTCTTTACACTTCCCCACCTTTCCCTACTGAGGCGGGCAGGCTGTACCTTCGGTTACCCGGTAGTGAATTTTGGCATCAAAAAGTTTTAATAAATAATAATTTTATCATTACTTTCCTGTTTAAATATTACTCAAATATAAGTCAAAATATCGCTTGCTAACTTTTTAAAACAATGCCAAAATCTACTACCGGGTTATCCACAGTTTTGATATTTGCAAAATTTTCAAAACTTTAGACAATATACATAATTACTCATTTATGAGTTATTAATAAGATAAAATTTATTTAAAATATATGGCAAAAAAGAAAGGTGATGTTGAGGAGAAAGGTGATGTAAAAGAAGAGGGTGAAGAAGCAGAAGAAAAAGCTTCTGGTTCATTATCAGAAGATGCTCTTGAAGCTTTTGATGATGCCTCTCCTACAGGACTAGAGGAAGAAGAACTTCTAGCAGGCGAAGATGACGAGCTTGAAGAATTAGACTTTAGAACAAACGACGAATGGTAGGAAGATAGTATAAAGTTTATCAAGTAGCCTGCCCGGCCAGGGAAAGTTTTTAAAGTTATAATAAAATAGGGGTTTCGCGTAGCGAAACCCCTATTTTATTTTCTCTACTCATCTAAGCTATAGCGTAGATGAGTAGAAAAAATATCCTACGTAAATAAGAACGCGGTCGCGTTCTTATTTACGTCTATTAGAGAAGTCTCAATTTATACATTACAAACTTTATGAACTTTCTACTTATTCCTTACAATCGCAAAGTATGTGAGCCCCACAGCTATAGCATCAAATTCATCATCATACTTTATTTTCTTATCTATCTTAATTAGTCTCTTCACCATTTCTGTTACCTGAGTCTTTTCACTTTTCCCATATCCAGTCACGGCAACTTTTATTTCCATTGGTGTAAACTCTTTTACTTCTAGCCCATTCTTTGCAGCTTCGTAGAGCATCACTCCCCTAGCTTCTGCTACATGCATAGCTGTTTTAGCATTTGTTTTAAAAAATAAATTTTCTATGGCCAAAGCTTTCGGCTCAAATTCTTTTATAACTTTCTCTATTTCAGAACCTATAAGCCCGAGACGTTTATCATGAGAAATTTTTGCAGAGGTTTGAAAACATTCTGAAAATATCAAGGTTTCTTTTCCACCTTGTACCTTGTCTATTATAGCAACACCCATTCTTTCGTATCCTGGGTCTATTGAAATGATTCTCATATATAAATATTATTTATATACAAAGGTGGAGCCTTTGTATAAAGTTAGACAGTAATTTTTACAAAAGTTTTTTTACCGATTTTCAAAACGATTTCAGATTCTATCTTGAAGTTTGGATCAGTAATCTTTTCTCCAGTTTTCATATCGCTTATCGCTCCAGCAGTAATCAATCTTCTGAATTCTGTATTCGATGGAACAATTTTATTTGAAACCACAGCAGAAGAAAGAGCGCTTCCCTTTTCTACTTTGATTTCTTGTATATCTTCTGGAATTCTACCCTTCTTGAAAGTTGCGATAAAATTTTCTTCTGCTTTTTCAGCTTTTTCTGCATCATGATATATAGTAACAATTTCTTTAGCTAGTCTTATCTTTACATCTCTAGGATTTTCTCCTTTTTCTAGACTTTCCTTTATTTTTGATATCTCTTCTAAAGAGACATAGGTACAATCTATAAAAACTGGGATAAGAGCTTCGTCTGGTAACGACATTATTTTACCAAACATATCATGGTGTTCATCATCAAGCCCAACGACGACACCCTCACTTTTATTCATAAGTTTCTTGCCTGTTTTTGGATTAACTAAAAGTGTAGTAGACATAACATACTTTTCTTTATTATTATAAGCTTTCTGTAAAGTTCTACCCGCAAGCATATTAAATGTTTGATCGTTACCTCCAATCTCCAGATCAACATCTAAAGCAACAGAGTCATAACCCTGCATTAAAGGATAGAAAAATTCATGCAAGAAAACTGGCTTATTCTCGCTTATTCTTTTCTGAAACATATCTCTTTCAACCATCTGTTGAACAGTAAAATTTGATGCTAATTTTACAAGATCAGAAAAATTCATTTTCGATAACCATTTGCTATTCTTAACTATTTTTACTTTATTTTTTCTATCTTTTAAATTTACAATTTTACTAACCTGTTTTTTCCAAGTCTTTAAATTATTTTTTGTTTCTCTGTCAGTCAACGGTTTTCTAGCTGAATCTTTACCACTTGGGTCTCCAATTTTTGCAGTAAAATCACCAAAAAGTATGATAACTTCATGTCCTAATTTTCTTAACCTTTCTAAAATCATAAAATTAGTCGCATGACCAATATGTAATTTTGGACCAGTAGCATCTGCACCAATATAGATCTTCAATCTTTTTCCACTCGAAAGCTCTTTTCTGAGAGATTCTTTTAAAGGAAGAATATTTTGAACACTTCTTGATAATATCTCTTCAATTTTCTTAGGATCTGTGTCTATTTTCATTCTTTAAATTTATCATAAATAAGACTTTTTTGCACCAATATATTTACCTGTAACGTATTAATTAGTAATCGCACAATTATGTTATAATATACATCTATGTACAAAAAACACATTCACAAAACTAAACATCACATTAAAAAATACTCCCATATACTAAAAATACACTGGAAAAAAGTTTTATTGCTCCTAATTGCCCTTGGTTTTGTTGTATCTGGCTTTTTACTTATATGGGTCTCCACTTTTCAGATACCTGATTTAAACTCTTTCGAAAATAGAATTGTGGCACAATCAACAAAAATCTATGATCGTACAGGAAAGATACTTCTATACGATGTGCACGAAGAGATGAAGAGGACAGAAATTCCTTTTGAAAATATTTCTAGAAATGTAAAAAATGCTACTGTAGCTATAGAAGATGCCGAATTCTACCAGCATCATGGTATAAAAATAAAATCTATTTTTAGAGCGATTTTTTCAAACATAATAAGTGGTGGATATGGACAAGGTGGGTCTACTATTACCCAACAAGTTATTAAAAACTCGCTCCTTACAACAGAAAAGAAAATCTCAAGAAAACTAAAAGAATGGGTTTTGTCTCTCAAGATAGAAAAAATAATGAGCAAGGAGCAAATCCTTTCTATTTATTTAAATGAGACACCATATGGAGGAAACTTATACGGCGTAGAAGAAGCAGCACAAAGGTTCTTCAATAAAAGCGCTGCGGACGTAACTCTAGCAGAATCTGCATATCTTGCTGCTATCCCCCAAGCCCCTACTTTCTATTCTCCATATGGACAAAATATGGATAAATTAAAAATCAGACAAAAGCTTGTCTTGAGTAAAATGCTTGAAAACAAATTTATTACTCAAGAAGAATACGATTCAGCACTAAAAGAAGAAGTGATCTTTGTACCTAGAGAACAGTATGGTATTAAAGCTCCGCACTTCGTTGAATTTATAAAACAATATCTTGTACAAAAATACGGTGAGAATGCAATGCAAGAAAATGGTTATAAGGTAATCACCACTCTTGATTATGACCTACAAGCCAAAACAGAAGAAATAATTAAAAAGAGAGCATTAGAAAACAAAGAAAAATTTAATGCAGAAAATGCAGCCGGCGTGGCCATAGATCCAAAAACAGGACAGATACTAGTGATGGTAGGTTCTAGAGATTATTTCGATAAAGAAATAGATGGAAATTACAATATCGCATTAGCACTCAGACAACCAGGTTCAACTTTCAAACCTTTTGTTTACGCAACAGCATTCAATAAAGGATACACGCCTGAGACTGTTTTGTTTGATGCACAAACAGAATTCCAAAGTTCTTGTACGCCAGATGGCAAACCAAGAAATCCATCTACAGAAATCACCCCAGAAAATGCATGCTATATGCCAGACAATTATGACAATATATTTAAAGGACCAATGTCATTACGTTCAGCACTGGCAGAATCAAGAAACACAATTGCTATAAAAACACTTTATTTAGCAGGGATAAGAGATTCTATCGAAACAGCAAAGTCCATGGGTATCACAAGTTTGGGTGAGCCAGACAAATACGGACTTACGCTTGTGCTTGGAGGTGGAGAAGTTTCCCTATTAGAAGAAGTAAGTGCTTATGGAGTATTTGCAAACAATGGAACAAGACTTCCATACACTGGAATAATTTCTGTTGAGGACCAAAAAGGAAATGTTTTAGAAAAATATGAACCTAAACCAAGATTTGGAGTAACTGAAGATAGTGCATTAAAAATAAATAGTATACTTTCAGACGATGAAGCAAAAGTACCTGCGTATGGATATCATTCTGTGATGTATTATCCTGGAAGAACCGTTGCCTCAAAAACTGGTACAACAAACGATTACAAAGACGCTTGGATTATCGGCTACACACCGAGTATTGTATATGGTATGTGGGCTGGAAATAATGACAACACTCCAATGGAAAAGAAAGTTGCAGGACTTATAGTAGCGCCGATGTGGCATGAGATAATGAATGAAGTTTTAAAAACAGTACCAGATGAATCATTCAGACAACCACAAGAACAAACCCTAGTAGACGTTAAGCCAGTGATCAGAGGCATCTGGCAAGGTAATGATACATATTTAGTTGATAAAATATCAGGCAAACTCGCAACAGAATTTACACCAACAGAAGCTCAGGAAGAAAAAGCTATACCAAATGTACACTCAATACTATATTGGGTAGACAAAAAAGATCCATTAGGCCCAGTGCCAGAAAATCCTAATAATGATTATCAATTTGAAAACTGGGAATACGGTGTACAAAAATGGCTACAAGAGAATCCTATTTACTTCCCTGCTAAACCAACTACTTATGATGATGTGCATACAGAAAATAATTTACCAAAGATACAAATAGTTTCTCCGAGTACAAATACAGTGTATGCAAAAGATAAAAAAATAAATATCATCCCAGCAATACAGTCTACTTACCCAATAACAAAAGTTGATTACTATATAAATAATCAATTTATCGGGTCTTCCTCAGCAAAACCGTATTTGGTAGACTTTACTCCTTCATCTATGGATTCTATTTCTTCAGACAACGAACTAAAAATTGTCGCTACTGACAAAATATT
>CAIPUJ010000025.1 GCA_903868205.1 uncultured bacterium
ACCGCGCGAGCCAGAACATAAAGTTACATTTTGGATATCCAGATGTTTTCCAGTTTCCAAAAAGTACTTCAATTCATGGATCATGCGTTCTTTAAGCGTTTCAGTCCTTAGGCCTTCCCGCTCGATATCGTTTGCCGATTTATTTTTGTGAATCTCATCAGCTTCTACGACGTCACGCACCCAAATGGCGTAAGTGTCATCTCCCCGTTCATTTTTCGGAACGGCACTGTCCAGATTATCAGCATAACGCCAGCATTTAAAATGCTTAGCACATGCATCATAGACCTGATTGTTTTTGAGCGTGCCGACCACAATAAGAAGACGCGTAAATTCCTTCTTTTGTTCTTCTGTTCGTTCGGGAATTTTCACTCCCGAAAAATCCACAGAAAGACCAAAGACTTTACCGTAGAAATTTTCCCATTGTTTCGTCGGGTCGGTGAGACTCGCCAAGTCTGGAAAAAAAGCACGTATGTGCTCAATCAACTCTGTCTTGCGACTGAGAACATTATCCGCTATTTCAAATGACAATTCCGGAGGAATCGCCTGGAGCAAAGTTGCTCCAATATCTTTCACTTGTCCAACTGTAGCTGGACGCACTTGGACTATATCATTCTTCTTCATGATCTATTCCTTCATTTTTTACTGTTGGGCTAAGATGTTTTACCTTTCGCCACAGTGAATAATTTTTGAAATTTCAAAAATTATTCACTGTGGCGAACTTAATTCTTTATTACTTGTTTTAAAGGTACTTTTTAACTATCTACTATTATACACCTAGTAGTCTTTATTGTCAATATATGCAAAAATGGCCATATTCTGAGATATTTTAGAAAAACCGAGGAATCACCTTTTGCGATTGAACAGCAAGATTTCCGAGGAGGAACCTTTTTGGAGATCCAAGGTTCCACCTCTTAAATCTTGAGGTGAGTCCTCCGACTTTTTTCTGCTCTGCCCGTGAGCGAGCGAGGATATTCGGTTTTGGAAACTCTCTATCTGCCAGTAAGCGAGCGAGGTTTCTCTTTTTAAAAATATCCCTTCCCTATCCTAAGCGAGCGAAGCCCCACCTTCTGAACGAGTTAGTGGAACAATCTAAGAAAATCAATGAGATTTTTAGAAAAATTTAGTTGGCTTCAGGAACGAAGTGACTTATAAATTTTTCGTATAAAAATAGAATATGATTTTCTAGATTGTGTAACGCTTTAGTGAAGAAGGTGGGGCGAGCGAGCCTTTAATCCTGTTTCATCATCTTTAAGAAAACATCCTGTGTAATATTTACCACACCTTGTTCTTTCATCCTCTTCTTTCCCTTTTTCTGCTTCTCACGAAGTTTCATTTTTCTTGTGATGTCTCCACCATATAGATAGTCAGTAACATCTTTCTTCATACCAGAAACAGATCTCGAAGAAATAATTCTTCCCATAGATTTACCTTGAATCTTGAAATTAAATAATTGCTTAGGAATTATATTATAAAGCTTTTCAACTGTCTGTTCAGCTTCCTCGTCTATTCTTCTTCTGGCGACTATCTTACAAAAAGCAATTACCGGCTCTTCTGCTACTAAAATATCTAGCTTAACAACATCAGCTTCTTTCATACCAGTCATTTCGTATGATATAGAGGCATAGCCAGAAGTAATACTCTTTAGCTCATTAAAGAAATTTCTCATAAGCTCTCTGAGCGGCATATCAATGGTAAGAGATGTTCTGTTGTCACCAAAGCTTTCAGCATCTCCAATGAGAGCTTCATGATCAAAAAGTTGTTGCATAATAGGGCTAATATATTCTGCTGGAGTAATTATTCTTACTCTTACCCAAGGCTCTTCAATCTTCAATATCATATGATCTTCTGGAAAAAGTGATGGTGAATAAACCATAATTTTCTTCCCAGCTACACCTTGAGAATTACCCTTTAAAGTAATCTCATAGTTAATACTTGGAGTAGTGATAATCAAATTCAAATTAAATTCTCTTCTTAGTCTTTCAGTGATGATTTCCAAATGAAGCATTCCAAGGAAACCGCATCTAAAACCTCTTCCTAAAGTACCAGAAGTTTCTTCTTCAAAAGTAAAAGACGAATCAGAAAATTTTAGTTTACCCAAAGCAAGCTTAAGCATATCAAAATCATCTTGTCCTTCTGGATATACAGACGCCCAAACTACTGGGCTTGGATTTTGATATCCATGGAGTGGAGGATTTGTATCTCTAGCATAAGCTACAGTGTCTCCCACAGCTGCGATTCCCGCTTCTTTTATCCCAGTTACTATATAACCAATTTCTCCAGCAGAAAGAGAGTCTACTGGTTTTTCTGTTGGTGAAAAAATACCAACCTCAAGTGATGTAAAAGTTTTTCCTGCAATTTTAAAAATAAGTGGTGTTCCCTTTTTTACTTCTCCATTGAACACACGGACAAAAACAGTAACACCTTTGTGATTTGAATATTTGAAATCAAAAACAAGAGACCTAAAAGTTTTATCACTTCCCTGATCATCGTTTAGGATTAAACCTGTCTCTGTTTTTGGTGCTGGAACTCTTTTTATTATTTCATTTAACAAATTTTCTACTCCATCTCCAGTCTTTCCAGATACCTCAAGAATCTCACTTTCATCAATATTTAAAAGCTTAGAAATCTCTTCTTTTGTCTCCATGACTCTAGCTAAAGGAGAATCAATTTTACTTATAACAGGAATGATCACAAGATTAGATTCACGCGCCATATTGAGGGTAGTAAGAGTTTGCGCTTGGACACCTTGAGTAGCGTCTACGAGCAAAATAGAGCCCTCTACGGCCCTTAGAGCCCTAGAAACCTCATAAGAGAAGTCTATATGCCCAGGGGTGTCGATAAGGTTCATAATGTAGTTTTCACCACCCAAATGCCAATCCATACGAACAGGCTGCATGTTAATAGTAATACCTCTTTCTCTTTCAAGCTCCATACTATCAAGAACCTGCGCCATCATTTTGCGCTTTTCTATAGTATTTGTTATTTCCAACATCCTGTCTGCCAAAGTAGATTTACCGTGATCGATGTGGGCTATAATACTGAAGTTTCTGATATTTTTCATTGAGCCCCATCATAGCAGAAAAATTACATAAAAAAAAGGCGGGTTGCTTTGCAACCCGCCAAACTCACGTTTTTTGTTTCCCCTTGTTCATAAACCGAAGAGCGCTTTTCTGCCTTTCGATTCTTTCTTTTATTTTACGCCGATCCTCTTCGTACTCATTGGGATCACAACGCCATATTCTGTATGCCAAAATTAACAAAAATATGGAGATGCTTAAAAGAATAAAAACAAGAATCAGTAAAATTTTAAAACCAGAAAGAACAAACAAAATCAAAACTAAAACCCAAAAAAATCTAAACAAGTCTTTTCCCAACATAATCAAATCCTCCTTTTCTTATTTTTTGCAATTTTCGAAAAAATTTCGCAAAACTCTCTTCTTTCTTTATTTCGCAGTTTTAGTCTTTCTTTTTCTTGATCAGACATCTTGTACCAGGCCCTAGCATTTAAGTCATAATTATAACCCAAACAGGTCATTATAAAGACAATAAACGCAGATAATCCTAAAACCAAAAATACCACACTCAAAATAAACATAAGAAATCTAAGCATAATTCCTCCTTTTCTTTTTTAAAAATACCACAGTCTTTATTTTAAGTCAAAAAAAGAGCCGGTTCGTTTTACGAACCGGCTCTGTAGACAGTGTCAGGTGTTACCCTTGGCCGCCATTGTTGTTATTGTAATTTTGAAACCGTTTCCAGTCTTCCGAATGAAGTTTGGGAAACTTGAAGTCAAGGTGATAAATCCCCTCTGGGAATTTAAAACCTTCAACATCTAGACCTCTCAGCTCCAGATACTGCCAATCCGGCCAAGCCCCAGCGCCATCAACTTTCCGATAATAGAAACCTAAAGGTCTTTCGTTTTCGGAAGTCTTCACTGAGATACCAACCGATTTCAACATGCCGTAAGCATTTGTGGCTGAAGTAAGCTGAAACAGTGGAGATTTACCAATCGAGTTGGTCGCACCAACAACGTAAACAAGACTGTTGGTGTGGTAGCTGAATCCTTCCATTTTTATGGAGTTGAAATCTTCCACCATTTCTTCAATCGGCATAAACTCACCGCTTGCAACATCGACAACCTGATTTAAAGTATATCCATCAGTGGTATATCCCCGCACCAGAAGCCGAGCATCCTTGTAGCCAGCAAATGATTTCAGCCAATCGAATTCCTTTCCTTGGCCGAGGTAAATGTACCTTGTGTTTCCGTTTTCATCGGTAAACTTAAGATAAATATAAGCCCATTGATATTCTTCTGGCAAACTCATCCGGAATGAATCTGGAACTGTCATTTCCATATCTTTCCAGACGAGCGAACTTATATCACCAATCTTAATAATCTTGCCTTCGGTATAACCAAAGTACATCAGCCTATAATTTTCATCATAAAACTGACACGATTTTTGAATTGGCGCAGTTGATCCAGCCACAATACCGTAACCAAGCTTCTGAATAGAAACCTTTTCGGCAAGCTTTAGTGGATCGGACGAATATACCCAGGCGTACTGATTAGCGTTGCTAATGGCGATGACATCATCACCACCCCAAACGCCGATATAGGCCCGAGTCGAATGCTCGAGACAATACGATTCCAAACCAGCTTCGCTGCCGATAGCACGATTCCATGCAGTTTGTGCAAAAAGTGAAACCGACATAACCAAACAGGATAACCCAACGATAACTTTTTTCATCCTTACTCCTTTTCCTTATTTTTTATTTATCACACTTTGAAAAGATCAACTTAGTTTGATCTCCCCGGAATTCCATAATCCCATTTGTTACCGCACCAACCACCTCCACCAACTTTTTCTGCGGAGCAGGATTCGTAGGTGGATTTGTTACCAAAACCGGCGAAACCGGTTCAGGCTCATTCTTGCGCTGGCGATAGCACTGCACAAAAATGAAAACAATTAACACAACCAATAGCTCCAGAATAATCACGGCTAATGTCATTTTTTTCTCAGAACTCATAATCAGAACCTCCTTATTATTCTTTATTACAACCAAATTTAAACGTACAACGAATAAAAAAATGGGGTTAAACCCATTAATACCTCCTACCTATAATTATATATCACCGTAGACGAAAAGTCAACAGCATAAAATAAGGCCAAAACTATATGTAAATCCTCTTAATGAGAGGATTAATCCTAGTCAAAAGTTCATATGAAGAACCATCTATAAGAGCGGAAATATCATCTGCTGAAATTTCAGATGATTCAGATTTTCCAATAAGTACTACCTCTTCCCCCACTTTTATATTTTTTATATTAGTTATGTCTATCATAATAATATCCATACAAACTCTTCCAAGAATCTTTGCTTTCTCACCATTTATTAAAACTTTCCCGATACTAGAAAGCGCTCTAGGATATCCATGCCAATATCCAATAGGACAGACAGCAATGACAGAATCTTTTTTAAGAACCTCGGTACAATCATATCCAACCTTAGCTCCCTTTGGTAATTTTTTAATTTCGGCAATTATGGTTTTCCAAGATAATACTGGTTTTAAAGAAATCATATCCCCCATGTAAGCTTCTGATTCTTTTGATGGCCAAATACCGTATAGACTGATACCTATTCTTACCATATCAAAATGAGCTTTTGAATATAAAAGAGTTCCAGATGTTGCAGAAGCATGACAGAGTGGTTTATGTAGAGCTTTTATAAAAGCCTCTCTCCATTTTTCAAATTTTTCTATTTGGGAATTTGTGTGTGCTGGGAAACTTGGATTTTTAGCCATTGAGAAATGAGTAAACAAACCTTCAATAATAATATTCTTATTGTTTTTTAATTTATTCAAAACCTCTTCAATATCATTTTCTAAAAATCCATGGCGAGACATACCTGTATCTACTTTTATATGAATTTTTATTTTAAGTTTTGATTTAATTACAACAGATAGGGTTTCAAAATTAGAAACTGTAATACTTATATTTTTACTTGCTGCTTCTGAAAGCATTTCTGGTAAAGTATAGCCAAGTACAAGAATAGGAATTCTAATTCCCTCTTTTCTAAGCGTGAGAGCCTCAACTACAGAATCCACCCCAAGAAAATCTACACCAAGCTTTTCCTGTTCTTTAGCAAATTCCATAAGATTATGACCATAGGCATTGGATTTTACAACAGCAAGCAACTTACATTTTTTATCTATCAAATTACGAAAAACTCGATAGTTATGAGCTATCGCCTTTTTATCTATTTCTATCCAAGTTCTGAGTCCTTTTCGAAGTTCTTTATTCACCCTTTCATATTACAGTAATATGAAAGGAAGTTCAAATGAGCTTTATGAAAGAGTAGGAATTTTTTTCATTACATTAGAAGGGTAGGATACTTGGTCACAACTTTTTTCTTCGCCGTCACTCAGAAAAAGTCGCGACCCCGACTCGGTTGTTTTTATTACTATAAAAACAACCTCCGTCTTTCAAATCCTACCAAACATAATAAAAAACAAGCCTATATTTAAATATAGGCTTGTTTTTTATTATGTGCGGAGTACTGGACGATGTTCGAACCGAGTTGATGAAATCAGTTATTATTCCGTACATACCTAATCTATCGATGTGGGCTGAAAAAGTAATGTAATTTTACCCTATACCCTAGGACACTATATTAATTTAAAAGAAAAAATCGCTCTATCCTTAAAAAAACGACATAGGGGGTGACCCCTTTCAGTGGGGGCGGGGGTTGTTTTATAAAATAAGTACTGGTACTCGGTGACTGAAGCTAATAAATAAATTTAGTTGTGTAATTTGCTGAAATTACTTAAACTTATTGAAAGTAGTTGTCTAAGACGTTAAGAATACAAAATGGATAATTTAGAACAAAAAATATACGAGATTCATAAACCCTTAAGAAATAAACTAAGACAACTTAGACTTGATGATTCTCTATATGTTGTTTGGAATTATTTTACCCATTACAATAACAGAAAACCACAGTTTACTGGTATCGAGATAACTAAGGAGTTTATGTTGTTAGATAGAGTTCAACAACAAAGACAGGTAGCTGAGTGGTCCTTAGAGACTTTTACAAGAGAAATGATATTATACTGCCCTGAATCTATATCTGATCCAAAAACCTTAAGAAAATGGAGTTATTTTTCTGATATAGTAAACAAGCTTAAGGAAGTTGAAGAAAAAATTGCTGAGATTTATATAAGTAAAGAAAATGTGCTTTTGGAATTCCACAGAATAGGTCACTTTCAATTTCCTCGTCAAATTAAAAAACCCACAGAACAATATTTCACTAGATATTTTTTGATATTTAGTGAGGAAAATTTAAGTAAATTAGTATTTGAGGCCATTGGAATCACAATTAAAGATTTTTATATATTAGCGGGAGTACTATGGGGTTATTTTCTAGATAAAGCATCTCTAGATTATCCTCCAAAAATTGAAGTCCGAGAGCTCGATATCGAGAAGCTAGATAAACTATTAACTCATATATCTTGCAATATTATTGACTATCGAAATAAATTAGAACAACAAAAACAAATTAATGAAAAATTTATTTATAGCCCACGGTTAGCCAGAATTTTTCCAATTATAAAAATGCTATATATGGGGAAATTAAGTCTAGTATGTATTGATTCTACACTACTATTCTGGAGACTTACGGACGGTCTATATTACGAAATATACAATCAACCGGGATTTAGTAATAGTTTTGGTCCTTCATTTCAAAATTATGTAGGAAAAGTCCTAAAGAAAGTGTGCAAACGCATTAAATATTTTCCTGAGATTATTTATGGATCAAGTCATAATAAAAGAGATAGTATTGATTGGATTATAGAGGATAAGTCGTGTGTTATTTTTTTGGAATGTAAAACTAAAAGAATGACTGATATTTCAAAAATTGAATTACTTGATACCTCCAAACTAGACGAAGATTTAGATAAAATGGCAGAATTTATTATTCAAACATATGGAAATATTCAAGAATATAAAGAAAACAAATATCCTCACTATAAATATAGTGCTGGTAAAAAAGTTTACCCTATGATTGTGACACTAGAAAACTGGTTGCTGTTTGGGGATGAACTGCTGACAAGATTAGAAAGGTTTGTATCAAAGAGGATGATAGAGAAAAACTTGCCTATGGAATGGCTGAGTGAAATGCCTTACTCTGTTTGTTCGATAGATGAGTTTGAAAACATTATACAAATTTCTGAAAAAGTAGGACTAGAAAAAATCATGAGAGGAAAATTATTTGATGGCGAGAATAAAAAGTGGAATTTTGATAGTTTTCTTTTAAACAACTTTCCTGAAGAATACAAAAATTGTTCATTTATATTTAGCGATGAGTTTAAGACAATACTACCAGAAAGGGCCTACGAATAAATTTTTCAAAGAAATAATTCTTGTTACAAGACACACTGTGTTTTTACTTATAAAAATAGACTTTTTTTTGAGCTAAATGAAATAATTTCATTATCAAGATCACACTCAATGTATAAATTAAAATATTGAGTCTTAGATATTAGACTGTCGAAACGAAAAGTAGACTCTACTGTATTAATTACATCTATGTTTGCGTATGGATTAGACGATTCCTCATCTTTGTATTTTGTGATAGTACTTAACCGCGCTTCTACATGGTATTTACCACTAGCTCCATCATCAAATTTTAAAAATTCAATACCCTTATAATTATATCCAACAATAAAATCATCTTGTTCTGTATTATCTAAGTATGTAGAATAAGCACCGTATCTCTGATTAACAGTAATTGGATTATATCTATTTAAATGACTGAAACTTGATGCCAAACCAAAAAGAGTCTTATCTGTTTCTTGCTTGTTAACAGCATTCATTATGTCCCCAATATTATTATAAATTAGATTCTTTAATTTTTTATTCCTATCCTCAAGATGTAACCCTAGTGGTATTAATTCGTCCAGTTTCTCTATAATTTTTGTAGTATCCATGGAGATATACAAGACTTTCCCAGTAGTGGCATTAAATTCCTTAATTACATCTTCATCAAATTGTTTATAGTCTTGTGTACAAAATATATATCTGTCAGCACAAGTTTTTGAGTTTAGAGCATCCTCAATAATTGATAAATATATTAGAGTATCCTTAAAACCAGAAAAGTTATCATCAAACGGTTTCATCTTATTAATAGCCCTATCTATAAGCTCTTCTTTAGAAATTGACGGGGGTGGAACTCGAGTTATTTTATTTCTTGTAGAATAATCTTTAACTTTTTCTTCTAAAGTTTCTTTGTAATTACTTAATGGAATAACCTCATCAATTTTATGCCCAAGTCCATTTAGGGATTTAATAAGACTATTTATATCAATAAGAGTTTTTCTTATGTCGTCTAGCTTTTGTTGTATTCTTTCTCTTATAACAATCTCCGGAATACAAACATTAATATCTTTAATTTCGTGTTTTTCTATAAAATTAATTAGCTCCCTTATAGAAAGATTAAATGGCTCTTCAATAGGATTTTGATTATATAACCTGTTTGAATCTATAAATATCTTATATTTCATATTTTTAATATCTAGGCATTCCACTTCTCTAAAATTTATCAGCTAATACTATACTCCTTTTGATACAAAATCAATTCATTTTATTGTTTTTTCTATAAAAGCATGGGACAATTAAAGTAGTCATTTTGTTATGATTTACCAGTAAAAGTTATGAAAAAGCACCCTTCTAGTAGACAAGTCAGATATGCATACGGATTAATAGATGGAGATAAAACAAAGCAACAAATTGCTTTAGACGCCGGATTCTCTCCCAGTACAGCTCGTGTGCCAAAATCAATTGAAAACAAAGTTGGTTTTAATATTGCTATGTCTCAAGTACATGGGGAATTAGGTAATACTATTATGCAAATAATATATGAAATAAAAGCTCGTGGACTTAAACAAATGGATAATAAAATGCTAATTAAAACCCTAGAGGTTACCTCAAAAAATTACGAGCGTTTTATGCCAAAGGTCTATTAAGACTAAGAGTATTTAATACTAACACAAACAGAATTAATTCTGCTTTATGTTTGTTTTTTAATGTGCTAATATTGCCTTACAACTAAATAAAGATAACCTAACCCCTTAGCTTAAAACTGAGGATATGGTTTAAAGCGTACTACGGAATAAAAGACTCCTCGTCAGAGTCACCGTAGTACGTCGTATCTCGAAAGGGGTATGGGCTGGCCGAAAGGTTAGTCGCGATGGCGGGGAGTCTTTTGTTCTAATAATAGATTTTCGTTGTCGCATAAAACGTACTACGGTTTTATGAAAAAAGTATCTCAGTTAATATTAGTTATATTTTTTATCTCTTTTATAATACCTTCTCTAGCTTTTGCTTCTTGGTGGAATCCTTTTACATGGAAGTTTTTTCATAAAAAAGAACCGGTTCCACAAATTCAGGTTGAAACACAAAAAACTTCTGAAGAAAAAATTGCTGAATTACAAAAACTAGTTGATGATTTAAAAAAACAACAAACAAATTCTGCTACTGCAACAACTCCAATTGTAGAAAAGAAGATCGTTCCTAAGGTGGTTGTTCCAGTTTCGGTTAAGCCAACCCCTACTCCGGTGAAAATTTCTACCCCATCTATCCAGAAAGACTCTGACGGGAACATACTAAATCCAAATATCGATTACAGTAAATACACTGTAAATGGTCAGGTTTTATCCCCTCAAGATTACAGTAATTATGTAGCAAGAGTACTAACTCAAAAAGAAATTAATCCAGCAACAGGAAAAGCATATACTCTTGATGATTTTGGTTTAGGAGAAGCTAATAAATCAAATGAAAATAGTAACCCGTATGTAAACCTTAAAGTTAACGAGCAAGACGGTCCAATCACAATCAAAACAAACTCCTTGGTTAATGTTTCCTGGACATCAGCAAATGTTGTCTCTTGTTCAGGTTCAGCCAGAGATAAACCCCTTAATGGTCGCGAAACTATAAATGTTGATAGTGATACAATTAGCCCTTTTACCATCCGATGTCTCACTTCAAATGGAATAATCGTATCTGATTCAGTTGTGTTAAATATTACAGATAAGACTCCATATAATTACGACCCTTATAATGTTTTATCAGGTGATTCAATAAATGGAGAGAAAATAATTTATAGTCCAGACCAACTAAATTCAATTGATTGTGCATATTATGGTAGGAATTGCCCAACAATAGACGTTAGAATTATTAATCGTTAATTAAATAATATGAAAAATATATCATATGAACTTAAAAAAGAAGCGAACGGTAATTGTACAATCTCTGGAAACTGGAACTACTCCTCGGCAACTTTCCATTGCGAAATCGATAACAATATAGATGGTAATGATAGTGCTGTGTTTTTATTAAAAATTAACGGAGGTCAAGTAGAAAAAGGAGAAATACAAATGTGCGGACCTTTGGAGCGACAAGAATTTATTGAAACTCTCGAGCTGATCTTGCGAGAGTTAAAGGGGTGATAAAATTTTAGACTATAAATAATATGGAAAAAATAAAACAATATGTAGCCATTATAATCATAGCTTTAATTATTTCAGGCGGTATTTATTATAGTTTTAAATTCAAGACTGAAAATTGGAAAAATTCTACAGAAGTTAATCCTGATAAAATTTTAGGTGCTATAAAGTATCTAGAGTCAGAAAATCCTCCCAGAATTGGAAAAACACCGACAGATGAGGAAATTTTTAATAGTCCACATATTAAGCAAATTCGAATAGCATTAAATGGTTACTTAGAAGGGTCCAACACTGGTTTAGAGGAAGATGCCTTGAATATCACAAGCACAGAAATGAAGTGTGGTCTAAATAATTTCAGTAAGGAATATTATCAGAGCAAGTTTGTTGTATTAAACGCCATGGATAATGATTATGGTGGAATTTTTTCTTATATAGTTTTCATAGATAAACCAGATGCAGTTTTTTGGGTTTGGATTTATGGGATAACTGGTGAGCAACGTTTAAGAACCTTCTGTGAAAAACCTATAACAACTAAAGAAGAGGCTGATGTAGTTAATGGGATAATAAAAAATTCTAAATATCATTATTAAAAATATGAAAGAAAAGCTTATAAAAATTACAAAAATAGTATGTTATATATACTTTTAATAATAATTGCGGTCGGGGTATTACTTATCAGTAAAGCGGGACAAAAAATATTAGGCTGGCTTATTGTAATAGCTCTAATATTATTTTTAGCTTTTGGATTAAT
>CAIPUJ010000026.1 GCA_903868205.1 uncultured bacterium
AGTAAAAACTTCAATTCCTGCAAACTGTACAGGAGGAGCAGCTAAGGTATTAAGTCAATCTTGTGATGCTGTATCTGTATCCTGGAATCCAACAGGAACACACAGTAATTCTTACATGGATCCAAGAATCAAATTAAATGGTATTGAATATGTTCCATTTGATGATGATGCAACTGCAGGTAAATATTGTTCTCTGGTACCAAGCGCAGGCTTTAATGGTGGAGTAGTAGCACAAGCAGATTCATGGGTATGGAATGGGGCTACAAATAATAGTTTGAGATGGACAGGAACATCATGGGTACCTACTGCTACCAAGAACTACTTAAGGAAATTCACATGTAGTACTACCAATCCAGCCACAGCTTTTGTAGCTTGGGATGATATTATGAGTTTGATTAATGCGTTGAGATAGTAAAGTAAACAAAAAACACTCGCCGAAAGGTGGGTGTTTTTTTTGTTATTTAAGTTCTTGTTTTTATGGTGTATAATTATAGGGTGAAAGAATTTTTTAAGAAAAAATATACAAGTATTGTTGTCGTACTTTTTGTTGTCTTTTTGATTTCGGGAATGTTATTTTCTCCTACTTATAAAAAAGTATTTCAAGCTGTTTATTCAAAAATTTCTCAGTTTGCCACAGTGCTTTCTTCTACACTTGTATTACAGACAAATAATTTTAGAGCTACAAATAGTGAAAGTGGTTTAATCGTAAGTGAGTTACTTACCAAAGCCGCACAGATGAAAGTGGACGACATGGCTCTAAAAGGATATTTTTCTCACACTGGCCCACGGGGTGAGGAGCCTTGGGTTTGGTTTGGTAAAGTAGGATATAAATATAATTATGCTGGAGAAAATCTCGCAGTGGATTACACAGAATCTTCTGATGTTACAGATGGTTGGATTAATTCTGCAAAGCACAAGGCGAATCTATTAAACAAAAATTTTACTGAAATAGGTATTGGAGTAGCAGACGGAATATTTGAAGGACACAAAACAACTTTTGTTGTTCAGTTCTTTGCTAAACCACTTGCCGCTAATGAAGTCGTTCAGAATCAAGAGACATCTACTGTTACTAAGCTTTTGTCATTAATAAAAGCTGAAACTCCGGTAAGTACAAAGGCCGGTGTATCAAAAGGAGAAGTTTTGGGAGTTGAATCAGTAAATTTGAATTGGAATGATCAAAAAACACTTACTGTGCTTGGAGTTATTGCTTTGATTATTTTAATTGTATTTATTTTTAGAAAAAAACATGAATAAAAAATTATCATTTTTTATTATAACCCTATGCATTTCTTTTTTTCCATTTAATTCTTTCGCTCAAACAGCTTCCTCTACGCCTGTAAAAATAAATGCGAGAATATTACCAACGATTTGGTATTCGACACTTTCTGTAAATGATGGAGATAGTATAAGGATATATGCGGGTATACAGAATAATTCTGGAGTTAATTTTTCTGGTACCGCTATCTTTTATGTAGATGATGAAGAAATATCAAAGAAAGCTTTTACTTCAGAAAAAGATAGCTTAAAGGATGTTGATGTAAATTGGGTAGCAAATCCGGGCACACATAGTGTAGAAGTAAAAATATCTACAAATCTTTCTTCCAGTAAAGAGTTAGTATCTTATGATAGTGATAAATCCCATATAAGTATTACACGCAAGGTTACTTTAGAAGAAGTAAAGGAAACTGCTATAACTACCGCTTCTAATATCGTAGATAAAGTAGATGAATTGGCTTCTGGTTTGGCTCAAAAGATTGAAAGCCTAAAGCAGCCTACAGGATCTGTTAGTAATGATATTAAAAATTCAGAATCTTCTTTGGTAGCAAACAAAGGGCGTGTCTTGGGTGTTTCTACGAGTACAGCTATTTCTGATTATAAGAGTGCTTCTAATAAAACAAATTATTTTTTGAATCTATTCTTAAGCTTCGTTGCGTTTTTGGTTATAAATTGGAAATGGGTAATTCTCGGAATAATAATTTTAATTGTGATAATAAAAATTAAGAAAAACAGAGAAGAATAATATGTTTTCAAAAATATTTAATTTAATCAAAAAATACGAAAGACTTTTTTCTGCTTTGGGTCTTATTTCTGGTATCATTCTTACTCCTTTTGCCCTTACTCGCGTGGACATGCCAATAGAAAATATTTGGATAGTTATACATTTACTTATCGCTATTTTGGGTATAATTGTTTTAAATTATTATGAAAATAGAGTTTTAAAAGGTAAGTCTGCAGAAAAACACAAAGAGATAGTGCATTTCTGGTTTACGATACTTATACAATTTGCATATGGTAACCTTTTTACTACATACATAGTCTTTTATTTTAGAAGCGCAGTTCTTTCTTTTGCTTGGCCATTTTTACTTTTAATTCTTATGTTACTTATCGGTAATGAAATTTGGAAGAAACATTATCACATTCTTATATTACAACTCACGACTCTTTTTCTTGCTGTATACATGTTTGTGATTTTTGGTTTACCTGTTCTTTTAAAGCGTATTGG
>CAIPUJ010000027.1 GCA_903868205.1 uncultured bacterium
AAAATACCAATGGGCAAGTAATGGAGATGAATCAATTATAGCAACATATGGAAGGCTTTACACCTGGTATGCGGTCAATGACAGTCGAGGTTTAGCACCCAACGGATGGCATATAGCGACAAATGCCGACTGGACAACGTTGCTAAATTATTTAATTGCTAATGGCTATAATTATAACAAAACTACAAGCGATAATAAAGTAGCTCAATCATTGGCATCTAATTATGGTTGGATGACAAGTTCAATAATTGGATCACCTGGATATGATATGAGCAAGAATAATTCTACCGGATTGTCAATGTATCCATCAGCTGGTCGCTTTAATAATGGATTTTATTCCAATGGATTTCACTTTGCAGCGTGGACTCAAACTGAATATGATAGTTCTAATGCATCATACATTCAGTTTAACAACAATGGCACAAGTCTGTTAATGCAATTGCCCTCAAACAAGTGTTTTGGTTGGGTAGTTCGTTGCGTTATGGATTGAAAATAGAATGAATCTCAACTGTATAATTTTTCTCATAAATAATAATTGACTAGAATATGCAAATAAATAAAACGAATCAAACACCAGCCCATAATACACGCTCATGTTCATTGGCTGGCATATTGGAATGTAATATTTAAAGCAAGAGCTTTAATTTTCACCGGTCGTAGGCTGGAGCCGTACGACCAGCGTGCAGTGCGAAGTTTTTTACGCTACTGCGAGCGTGGGAAAAGTGTAGAATTTTTCCATAATTATTCAGCTTGGGTAAAAATATATTTGAATAAAACATATATAGTAGATTTATTATGAGAAAAAAAATCTTTCTAATTCATTTGGCTTTGGTTTCGTTCCTA
Organism: uncultured bacterium; assembly: GCA_903868205.1. Classification (GTDB taxonomy): domain Bacteria; phylum Patescibacteriota; class Minisyncoccia; order Phycocordibacterales; family GWA1-40-21; genus Bog-1340. The sequence goes on from CAIPUJ010000027.1 coordinate 844, forward strand.
CTGGTTGGAACAAGTTGTGATAAACAACAAAAGTTTGAGATTTATGAAAACAGGGTAATTGCCTGTTGCGGTATAAGTAATCCAACAGAAAATCTGGAATGGCTTAAAACGTTGATGAAAGATTTGGAATCTTACTCGGCATTAAGCATAAAACTATATCAAGACAACGCTAACAATACCCTCAAGATTGTTATAGAGGATAATATTTTTACCAGAGTCTATAATTGCGATGGAGAATTTCAATTTGGAGGTCATTATTCCGGAGCAACAAACGTTCCTCAGGGTAAATCGAATATTCCATCTGTGTCACCTGTACCTTGCGGTCAATGTGAAGAGTTCTATAATACACACCATTTTGTAGGGCTTATTTATGAAAAGAAAATAGTGGAATAACTGGGCTAAAAGCCGGCCTTAAGCTGGCAAATTAGAATAAATTTTTAAAAGCGTACTTTTATTCTAACCAATTGTACCTGTCTGCCTCTGGCAAGAGTGAAGACACTACGATTAGTGGGTGGTCCGAGGTTACAAGACTAGGGCAAGTCGGGGAAATGAGAAATAAATAGAGATTCCTCGTTTCACTCGGAATGACAGGCTAAAGAAAGTTAGAAATACCGTCGGCGAAAATTGCCCTGAAATAACTGTTCGTTTTCCGACGGTTGGGAGCGGTAGTAGAACCGTTGCCCAAGCAAGAGTAATGATTAAAGCTATGGTGGGGCAACGGAATAGTTCTCAAAGAACAGACTGTCATCCCGATTCCACGCTTCGCTCTGAATGACAATAAGTGAGGGAACTAAAAAGAAAGGTTGAACTACGAATAACAC
>CAIPUJ010000028.1 GCA_903868205.1 uncultured bacterium
AGTAATCTCCCTCATTTCTCTCTACATCCTTTGTTTCTTCTTTTAATCTATTTTCGTCTGCTTCTGCTTGGCTACCCACGAGTACTTCTCTAGGCTTAGCACCATCTCCAGGGCCTATGAGACCTTTCTTTTCTAGTACATCCATAAGTCTTGCAGCACGAGCATATCCTACACGCAATTTTCTTTGTATATATGATGTAGACGCTTTACCAGCTTGTATAACTTCATCTTTTGCTTGCTCGTATAGCTCATCGTCATCTCCATCTTCCAAATCCATTGTATCAAATACATCACTACCACCTTCGCCAGCAGTTGCATCTCCTGTGAGATTTAATTCACCACCGATAAGTTCGTCTTTATAAGAATCTTTTAGATATTTAACAATTTCTTTGACTTCAGTTTCTGAAATAAAAGCAGATTGAATTCTTACAGGTTTAGACATTTCTCCACCGAGATAAAGCATATCTCCAGCACCAAGAAGTTTTTCTGCACCGGTTGTGTCCAAAATAGTTCTTGAATCTATCTGTGATACTACCTGAAGAGCGATTCTAGCAGGGACATTGGCTTTGATAAGGCCAGTAATAACATTTACAGAAGGTCTTTGTGTTGAAAGTATAAGGTGAATACCGACAGCTCTGCTCATTTGTGCGAGTCTTACAATAGCGCTCTCGAGCTCTCTAGGATACGACATCATGATATCCGCAAGTTCATCTATGACTATCACGATGTACGGCATCATTTCAGGAAGCTTATCTTTTGCTTCGTCGAATTTACCATTCTTTTTTGCTTCTTCTATTTTCTTTAATTCTGGAGCAAGAACATTTTTGTGATATGAATCGATATCTTTTACAGCTTCTGATTCCAAGACATCATATCTTCTGTCCATTTCTTTTGTCGCCCATTTAAGTGCAAGTATAGTTTTCTTTGCTTCTGTAATAACAGGTGTAAGAAGGTGGGGGATTTTGTTATATAGAGTAAGTTCAACTCTTTTAGGGTCTATCATTATAAATCTCATATTTTCAGGAGAGTTTCTGTAAAGCAGAGAAGTAATGATTGTGTGAATAGTAACAGACTTACCAGAACCAGTAGATCCAGCTACAAGTAAGTGAGGCATTTTTGCTATGTTTGCGTAGTGTGATTTACCAGAGATTCCTTTTCCAAGACTTACTAGAAGCGGTTTATCTGATTTCTGGAATTCTTCGCTACCAAGCAGGGAAGCGAGACCAACAGTAGATTTTACAGTATTTGGAATTTCTACACCCACAAGAGATTTGCCTGGTATAGGGGCTTCGATTCTGATAGGGTGGGCAGCTAGAGAAAGTGATAGGTCGTTTTGTAAGCCTACAATTCTAGAAAGCTTTACTCCTTCAGCAGGTTTCAAAGCGTATCTTGTGATAGATGGTCCGATAGATATTTCATCCATTTCTACATCTATGCCAAAATTCTGCAAAGTTCTTTTTATAATATTTGCATTTGCTTTTACGTCTCCGACACCCGGTTTACCTTTGTCATGTTCTAAGAGAGATAGGGGAGGTGGAGTGTATGTAGTGTTACCTATTACTCTAGGAGTCATTTTAAATTCTTCCTCCTCAATCTTTTTTGCAATTATTGGAAGCTTCGCTTGTTTTTGCTTTTTGTCTTCTTTTTCCTCTTCGTCTTCTTCCTCAACTTTTGATATTTTTACCTTCTCTATCTCCTCATCATCTTCTTCTATTTCAGTCTTTTCTTTTTTCCATTTTCTCCAGAAGAAAATAGATTCAACTGTGAGTTTTGTTTCAAAAAGTACTAGGCAAGAAATTATAAGGATCGCGACAAGAATAATTACACTGGCATAGAAGCCGAACAGCTTGAAGAGTGGGGTAGAGATGAGCCAGCCGAAGAGGCCTCCTTGAGCAGTCCAATAAGTTTTTGAAATCAAATCAGTGAGTCCAAGTCCAGAGATGAAAAATAGTAATCCACCGATAAGTTTTATTTTATTAAATTCTCTTTCCTCAGCTTTTAGGAATGATACAGAGAGAAGAAAAAAGAATAGGGGAATAAGGAAATATCCAACGCCAAAAAGTACGGTGAGCCAAGAAAAAATTTTGTCTCCCACAACCCCAGCTTTGGAGAGTGAAGCGAGTGCGAAGATAGCCGCAAGGACGAAAAATGTCACCGCCATTATTCCTTGTTTTGTTTCATTTTTAATTCCGCTCACAACTTCCTTTACCGTATTTTTTTTCTCTATTTTTTTATTATTTTTATTTTTAGCCATGATTGATTTTGTTATAAGATTTTAGAGGTGGAACCTTGGATCTGTAAAAAGGTTCCTCCTCGGAAATCTTGTTTTTCTATCATTCCCGTATATACGGGAATCCAGTATTTTTGAAATATTTTTATTCAATAATTATATCAAAAAAAATACAAAAAATCTCACTCAAAAATATCGTATTTCTCGGGGCCGAACCTTGGGTCTCAAGAAAGGTTCGGCCCCTCATAATCTCTGTTCAGAGGTGGAACCTTGAATCTCCAAAAAGGTTCCTCCTCTGAACTCTACGTATTCTGTCATTCCCGCGAAGGCGGGAATCTATCTTCTTTCTGCTCTGCCAATCTCAACCTCCCCATAAAAAGTAACAGGGGGGGGTGACTTTTTCTCACAAAACAAGAGGAATACTCTTTTGGAAACTTGGGAGGCTGGCTGAGCCGAGCACGAGGAATTTTCTAGCAAGAAAATATCCGTGTTCCAAAAGAGTATTCCTCTTGTTTCACTAATTTCCCCTTTACTTTTTTTCTCCCCCATATATAATGGACAAAAACAGCACCTCGTCCTTAAGAATTTTACAAATATTTTTTTAAAAGACATCTATATATTTAAGGACATTTTATTAAAAGACATTAAGTTAGTTATATATTATGGATAACAAAAACAACGATAATATGTTTCAGCAAGACAGCCAAGAAAAGGCTGTAAAAACATTGGATGTAAATGCTATTTTCCCCAATGACCCTTATGGACTTTTTGTCTTTCAGAAGGTGGAGAAGCTTGTCGCTGGTATATATCTCCTCACCAGCTATTTGTCCGATAAAGAACCTCTCAAGTGGAATCTCAGAGAGTCAGCAAATGTCCTCCTAAAAAATTCTATTTCTTTGTCTGATAGAGTTTGGGGCGAAGGAGATCTTACAGAAACCCTTCTCTTCTCGATAGGTGAAATGTCCGCCACTCTAGGCGTTGCGAAAATAGCAAATCTTATATCAATATCCAACCACGAAATTATAAAAGCCGAATTTGATAAACTGGCCGATTTTCTAAACAAATCTTCTCAGAATCTTTCTTCAGCAAAGATTGCTTTTGGAGACAGCCTTTTTGGTGGAGCTTATGACTTTATACCAAATCAAAATTATCAAAATAATATTCAAGAGCCTTTAGTAGAAACACCAGTTTTTTATAAAGGACAAAAGGACATCAAGGACAATCAAAAATATTCTGTCCTTAACAAAAAACCTCTAGAGAAAAAGAATCCAACTGAAGAAAAAATAAAGGACAAAAGTAACAGACAAGACATCATTACATCAATGCTCAAGAGCGGTGTGAAGCTTACAATAAAGGATTTTACAAAGAACATAAAAGACTGCAGCGAGAAGACGATCCAAAGAGAACTCCTCGCTCTCGTCGCCAAAGGCATCCTCAAGAAGGAAGGGGAACGCAGATGGTCCAAATACTTCTTGTCCTAGAGAAAAGTATCTTGGAGCAGACCCCAAGATTCTATTAAAACCCCCGAGGGCTACCCTCGGGGGTTTTCAAATTGACTCCAGAGGTTGAAATTTGGGTTCCGAGGTGGAACCTTGCTTGCCCGCCTTAGGAGGGAATCTCCAAAAAGGTTCCTCCTCGGAACTCCTTTTCCCCTCCTTACCCCCCCCCTCTTTTTTTCAAGAAAGCACTCTAAAATCTTACTTGTTAGGGGTGGCTTCCTGTTACTTTTGATAAAGCCTTGGGAAGAACGACGGTGCTGGACAGAGGAAATTCTTAGCAAAGAATTTTCGTGCTTTTCAAAAGAAATAGGAAGCCAGGACCCCGTGAGTAAGATTAGCCGTATTCCTTGCTTTTATTGGAAAAAAATGCAATAATATCTCCTGTGGATTATGCCTTTTAAACGCCCTTAAAAAGCGTTAAAAAGTTATCCACAGTTATGTATTTTGCCAGATTTTCTGGCTAGGTATATAATATTAGCTAAGGTTTATGCATAGCGCTCAAAAAGCTCTATTTATAAGCCCTTTATGTCGTAGACGAGTTTCACAAAAACCTGTCTGCGTTTCCGTAAATACTTTCACGGGCCTGCTCAAGCCCCGTTGTCAGTGGTCGAGAACTTTGACAATAGAATATTCAGAATGACAGTTAGACAGTTTAGTTTATGTAAACTAATCCGTCTTTCTTGTGTCGAATTTTTTACACAAAAAATATTTACTTGCTCAAAGTAAATATGTAAAAAAAATATGAGAGAGAAGGAATAGTAGAAGAAAGTTATTCGCAGTTATCGAGCGAGTACTAGCGGAAGGTGTAGGGAAGGTCAGTCCTGAAACTGGATGCACAAAGATAGTCGTCAAGTTTAGAAAAATTAATTTTTAGTCGAAATTACTTTTCTTGTTTTTTTGATCTTCGGATTGAGAAAATTTTTGACGAAAACAAAATGATAGTTTCTTTCACATTATTAGTTACGAATATCGAAAGGTATTTTTATTTCGGCTAGCGAGGAGTAAAGTAATAAATTCTTATTTTTTATTTTATCCGAGCGAAGACGATATACAAGTGCTCTGTGCACTTTTATTAGTTAAGTTTAAAGAAAGAAATTATTCAAGTTAAATTAATAAATCATGATAAGAACAAATAAATTGGTATCAGGTGTTGTCGCTTTGACAATGCTTCTATCATTAGTCGGAGGTGTTTCTGCTAGTGCACAAGGTATGTCACTTGCAGATCTAGTAAACCTCTTCATCACAATGGGAGTTATTTCTCCTGAAAAAGCAGACGCTGCAAGACAAGCTGCTGGTATAACAGCAACAACTCCAGCGGGTACAACATCAGGTTACAACTTCGCTAAAGACCTTACAGTCGGAAGCAAAGGTGCTGATGTAACAGCTTTACAAAATGTTATTGGAGTTTCTCCAGCAACAGGTTACTTTGGTTCAATCACCAAAGCTGCCGTCATACAATATCAGTTAGCTAAGAGTATTACTCCAGCTGCTGGTTATGTAGGTGCTAAGACAAGAGCTGTATTAAACAATGCAGGTCCAGTCGTAGTAAATCCAGGAACAGTTACACCAACAGGTACAGATCTTAAAGTATCTTTGGCAGCAACTTCACCTGCAGCTTCAGCTATAGTAGCTGGTCAAGCAGCGGCAAATCTTGCTGAATACACATTTACAAACACTTCAGCTTCAGCTGCAGTTGTTACAAATGTAACTTTGGCTAAAATAGGTGTTGCTGGTGATACATCATTCTCAGCTGTTTACCTTTATGAAGGTTCAGCAAGATTGACAGATGCAGCTACTGTTGCTTCTGGTAAAATTACTTTCAACGCTGGTGCAGGATTGTTCACAGTTCCAGCAGGATCTTCAAAAACGATCTCTGTTAAATCAGATATTTCTGGTGGAGGAGGTCAACTATTGGGTGTTTCTCTAACAGGGGTTACTTCAAACGTTTCTGTTAGCGCAGTATATCCAATAAGCGGTGCTGCTATGAACGTATTTAACGCTTCATCAGATCTTGCTTCAACAACATTATCTGCAGTTACATCACCAGCTACTTCAACTCAAACAGGAGTAGAAGTTACAGCAGGTACAATGAACTACACAATATTCCAAGCTCCATTAAATATAACAAACAAATCTGTTAATTTAACAAGAGCTACATTTAAGGTTATTGGTTCAGTTCCAGCAACAACTTTCCAGAACATACAACTTTATGTTTCAGGAATTAAAGTTGCTTCAGCTTCAGGTGTAGATGCAAATGGTTATATGACTTTTGACTTAGCATCAGCTCCTTACAAGATTGAAACAGGAAACAAAACTCTTGAAATTAGAGCAGATGTAGTTGACGGTGCTTCAAGAACTTTCAGCGTTTCACTTCAGAACAAAGCAGACTTAGGATTAGTTGATACAAACTACAATGTTGGTATCGCTATCGGAGCTACTGTACCTGTTTCAACAGGAATAGTAACTGTTAAGGCTGGTTCAGTTTCTGTAACAACAGACGCTTCATTAAGTTCAGGAAACGTTGTTAAGGGTTCATCAAACGTTGTTTTGGGTAGATACACAATGAAAGCTTATGGTGAAAATGTAAAAATTTCACAATTAGCCGTTACTATGTCTACATCAACTGATAACGTTGCATTGTTTGCTGACGGTGTTCAAATCGGTAGCACACAGAGCATAACAACAACAGGAACATTTAACCTTGGTTCATCTTTAGTTTTGAACGCAGGTCAAAAAGTTACTATTGAAGTTAGAGGTGATTTAAAACAAGGTGGAAATGATATGGCAACTGGTACACAAGTGTTTGCAACTCTTAAGGGAACAACACAAAACGGTACAGGTTCATACTCTTCAACTTTAGTTACAGCTCCTTCTTCAACATCTGGAATCCCTTCTGTTACTTTGACAGTTGTAGGTGCAGGTTTGACAGTTGCTAAGAACGCTTCATTTAACAACCAAACAACTGTTCCAAATACAAATGGACAAAAAATTGGTTCTTATGTATTGCAAACAACAAACACTGAAGATTCAAGAATAACAAGCATTAACATTGCATTAAATGTTAGCGGTGCTTTGACAACAACAGACCTTTCAAACCTATACATTCAGGTTTCAGGTATGCCAGCTTCAACACCAGTTAATCCACAATCTTCAAATAATTTCTCAGTAGACTTCACAATCCCAGCTAACAGCTCAAAGGTTGTTGATGTTTATGCTGATATTTCAAATGTAGGTGGTAGTGCTTCAACAACTATTTCCGTTACAGGATATGGTGCTGGAAGCAATGTTTCTTTGACAGGTTCAAAGGTTGGTCAAGATATAGCAATTGCTACTGGTTCTTTGGGATCTCTAACAAAACTATCTTCTTCACCATCAACACAGTTCATTATCGGTCCTTCTACAGGTATCTCACTTGTTTCATTTAACGCTACATCAACAAGTGGAACATCATACATTACAGAACTTGGATTTAACGCTACTGGTACAGCAAACGGAATCACAAAGATTACTGTTGGTTCAGTATCAGTTGACTTAGTTCAGGGTGCAACAACAACAATAACTGGATTAAATATCCCAGTTCCTGCAAACAATACAGGTGCTGATATAGCAGTTAAAGTTGATTACAACACTGTTTCAACAAACGCTGGTATAGCTTCAAATCAGGCAGTTGGTTTAGTTTTGAATTCTGTTAAATATACAACAGGAAATCAATCAACAACAACTTACATGTCTGTTGCTTCAAGCGGAATGTATCCAGTTGCTGCAATACCAGAGGTTAAACTCAATGGTGGTGGTAACATGAATACAAACTTGGCTGGTATAATTAAGGTTTCAGCTACTGGTAATACTATCAGATTGCTCAATCTTCCATTATCATTCAAGTCAGTTGGTTCTTACATCTCTATTGCAACAGGTACAACTGTTACAATTAAAGATTCAACAGGAACAACTCTTGGTACTGGTATAGTAGCGACATCTTCAAACACAGCAACAACAGTTGTTTCTCTTACAACTTCAGATGCTGCAGGTTATAAGATTAATGGTGGTTCATACGCTATGTTGTATGTTTATCCAAACATAACTCTAACAGGCGGTGACGTTGCTACTCAGAAAGTTCAAACAAGTTTGGGTTCAAATACATTGTTCACATGGAAGGATGTAGAAGGTGGTGCAACTATTACAACTAGTGCAAACCTTTTGAAAGCAAATTATGACGTTGACTCAGCAATGGAAGTTCTAAACTAACCACTTGTGATTCTTTAGCCTAAAAACTAAAGAATGGTTAAGAAAAAGCCGCCCCGAAAGGGGCGGCTTTTTCGTTGTCTGAGACTTCTCGTTCAA